>JAEDHM010000087.1 GCA_016296985.1 Clostridia bacterium | reverse complement strand
AAAGTACTGCTTCGCCTTAGGGGATTTCTCCACGCGTTTCACTTGGTCGAAATGAGGGAATGAAGAAGCCGCGTTTCAAGTGTATCCAATATTAGAGCATAGCAAAGCAAGGATAACAAGCGTCTTCTTCAAGTAGGGGAAATGCCCTTTTCTCTAAAACCACCTCTTTTCAAATTCAAAAATGATAATATGAGCATATGTTCATATACGCATATTTTCATACTCGAAAATCACCATATAAATAATAATCAAAAAGTTTAGCGTGGCTAAACATTTTAAAAGTTTAGTAAAATCAATAAAAATGTTTGACATTGCTTAACTTTAAAAATATAATCGTCTTATCCTACATACGTATGCACGCAGGTTCATATTTACATATCACGCAAGAAGAGAGGGTAAATTATGGAAATAGGACATAAGATAAAAAGATTAAGATTGCAAAGGGGTCTTACGCAAGAAGAACTTGCCAGACGTTGCGAGTTGACAAAGGGTTATATCAGTCAACTTGAAAACGACCTTTCATCCCCTTCTATCGCAACGTTGATTGATATTTTGAATATTTTGGGGGTTTCCCCACAAAGGTTTTTTACCGAACAACAAGATGAGAAAATCGTTTTTACCCATGCGGATTTTTTTGAATCCACCAACGGCGATGGTAAAAATATTTGGCTTATTCCCAACTCGCAAAAAAACGAAATGGAGCCTATAATTCTTCTACTTCCCGAACACGGCAGTTCTGAAATTAGGTATCCTTTCGAGGGCGAGGAATTCGGCTACGTCCTTGACGGCAAAATTTCTATATCCGTTGAAGACAATTTAAGTTATAAGGCAAAAAAAGGCGATGCCTTTTATATTACAGGCGACAAAGAACATAAATTGGTGAACGTCGGCGAAAAACCGGCAAAGGTCTTGTGGGTTACTACCCCCAGTAATTTTTAGGAGATTATGAAAACAATAACCGAACAAAAGAAAATTATCGAATTGAAAAACATTAGCAAGTTTTACGATGGAAAACCCGTTGTAAAAAATATTTCCTTTTTCATCCGTCAGGGCGAATTCGTTACCTTTTTAGGGCCTTCAGGTTGCGGTAAAACCACTACACTCAGAATGATTGCCGGCTTTGAAACCCCTACCGAGGGTCAAGTATTGATGGACGGCGTGGATATTACCGCTATCCCCCCTCACCGTCGCTCGGTAAACACCGTTTTTCAAAGATACGCTCTTTTCCCTCACCTTACCGTTTTCAACAACATTGCTTTCGGTTTGAAGTTGCAGCGTATTCCCACCGGACAAATGAAAAAGGATTTTCGTGGAAGAGAATACGAGGTTATGAGAAAACTTACTAAGGCTGAAATTGCTGAAAAAGTACACAACGCTTTGAAGATGGTTGACCTTGAAGGATACGATCAAAGAAACGTTGGCTCGCTTTCCGGTGGTCAAATGCAAAGGGTTGCCATCGCCCGCGCTTTGGTAAACGAACCTAAAGTTTTGCTTTTGGACGAGCCTTTGGGCGCTTTGGATCTCAAGATGAGAAAGGACATGCAAATCGAGCTTATGAATATGCATAAGAAACTTGGCATCACCTTTATCTACGTAACCCATGACCAAGAAGAGGCTTTGACAATGAGCGACTCGATTATCGTCATGCGCGACGGCGAGATTCAACAAATCGCCAATCCTCAAAAGATTTACGACGAACCTGCAAACGCTTTCGTTGCCGACTTTATCGGCGAAAGCAACATTTTCAGTGGAAGTATGCCCGAAGATTTGCGCGTTAGGATTTTGGGCAAGAGTTTCGAGTGCGTTGACAAGGGATTTAAGAAAAACGAACCCGTTGACGTTATTCTCCGTCCCGAAGATATTACCCTTGTACCTACAGACAGCGATAAAGCAATGCTTGTTGGAAATATTCAAACCTCCGTTTTCAAGGGCGACCACTTCCAAACAACTGTAATCGTCAAGGATGACGAAGATTACGACAACGAAGTTTTGGTACACCACACCAACCCCTGCGACGTTGAAAAGCCAATCGGTTTGCATATTTCTCCCGACGCTTTCCACATTATGCACAAGGCTCGTATTATCAATGAGATAGAAACCGAAATGTGGGACGAAGGTATTGTTGAAATTTGCGGTGGAAAATTTGAGTGTAATTCTTCTCTCCCTTCCGGCACAAAGGTAAAAGTAAAGATCGATTTTGACGACGTCGAAGTTATGGACAACGAAGAAGACGGTGAAATCGGCGGTACCGTTGTAAACAGTATTTACAAGGGCAACTATTATCAATGCATCATCCGCACCGACACCTATTACGACTTTTTCGTTGATACCGACGACGACTGGCTTAAAGGCGACCGCGTAGGTATAAACTTGCCTAAAGACAAAATTATCATTGAAGAAATAAAGGGGGAAGAAACAGATGCCTAAGTCCTTATCCCCTGCGATAAAGAGAAAGCCTGTTTTCAAAATTTCAAGAAAGGTTTTCTCCTATCCCTATATGTTGGTACTTATGCTTTTCGTTATCGTACCAACCGCAATGCTTTTGATAAACGCCTTTATCTATGACGGCGAAGCAAGTGGCGAAAACTTTTTGCTCTTCTTCCAAAACACCGTCTATACCGATATTTTGGCAAACTCCTTGCTCGTTGGATTGTTGTCCACAATTATTTGCTTGGTTATCGGCTATCCCGTTGCCTATCTTCTTTCAAAGTTTAAGCACGGTCAAATGCTTATGATGATTTTTGCAATTCCCATGTGGATAAACTTTTTGATCAAAACCAGATCCCTTGCATCCATCTTTGAATGGTTGGGTATGGATCTTGGCGCGGTAAGCGTTATCATTGGTATGGTTTACATCTTCTTGCCTATGATGATTATGCCTATTCATACAACCATTTCCAATATCGACAAAAGTTACGTCGAGGCGGCGAGAGATTTGGGCGCAGACGGAATAACCGTTTTGTTTAAGGTTATTTTGCCCCTTTCCGTACCGGGAATAATCTCGGGTATCACCATGGTATTTATTCCTACCATTTCCTCCTTCGCTATCACAACTTATCTTGGCGGTGGTGAGGTCGAACTTTTCGGTGACGTAATCTACAACGCTTACAATCACGACCTTTACGGCGTAGGCTCGGTTATGAGTTTGTTTATGCTTGTCTTCGTTCTTGTTGCATCCTTTGCAGCAAACCGCTTTGGCGGTGAAAACGAAAAAGGAGGTTCCTTACTATGAAAAAAGCACTTTCCATTGCCTATTTGGTTATCGTGGCGCTTTTCTTGTACGCCCCCATTCTTTTGATAGTATTCTTCTCCTTCTTCGGTCAGTCAGGCGTAAATTTTTCTACTCAGGCGGGATTTAGTTTTGACAGTTATGCGGCGATTTTCTCTTCTCCCTCGTCAGGCGAACTTTTCACCGCAATTGCAAACACCTTGATAATCGCTGCGATTGCCTCGGTAATCTCCACAGTTTTGGGAGCAGTTTCCGCAATAGGTATCTTCCACCTTGGAAAAAGGATGAAAAAGTTTGTAAACAATATCAACCAATGGCCTATCATAAGTTCGGAAATCGTTACCGCATTCTCCTTCGTCCTTTTCTTCTCAACTTTGGGTATTGGCAACGGTTGGGTGAGATTGATTATCTCTCACGTAACCTTCTGTACACCCTACGTTGTACTTGCGGTTATGCCTCGCCTTTATCAAATGGACGGAAATATTTACGAGGCTGCCCTCGACCTTGGAGCATCCCCTATTCGCGCCTTGTTTAGCGTTGAAATCCCCATGCTTTTGCCGGGTATTATCTCAGGTTTTACCATGGCGTTTACAATGTCCCTCGACGACTTTATTATCACTCAGTTAAACAAGGGCACTACGGGTATTGAAACCCTTTCTACCTACCTCTATTCAGATGGCGCAAAACGTGGACTTGAGCCTTTCTGGTTTGCGGTATTCTCTATCATTTTCGTTGTCGTCCTTCTTATAATCCTCTTCTCAAATTTGAGCAAAAAGACTATGACGAAAAAAGCGGAAGGAGGTGCAAAGGTATAATGAAAAAGTTTACTGTTTTAGTTTTAGTAATCCTTTTATCCCTAAGTTTCCTTATCGTGTCCCTAAGCGGTTGCTCGGAGGAAGAAGGAGAACGCGGTGAAGGTGTAACAATCACCGTTTACAACTGCGAAGACTATATCGACGAGGCAACTCTTGACGAGTTTTGCCTATGGTATGAAGAAAAGTACGGCGAGCCAATCAACGTAAATTACATAACCTACGATACCAACGAAACGATGCTTACGAAGTTGATGAATAACGACGCCGACGTTGACGTTGTTTGCGCATCGGAATATGCTATTCAAAAACTTCTCAATAAAAACCTTCTCCTCCCTCTTGATAAAAACGAGAATATGAATACCATAAATCCCGATATCTACAAGAGGACGGGCAACAAGTTTGGCGCCGACTTTGAAAAATATTTCGTTCCTTATATGTACGGCACTTTGGGTATTTTGTACAACGCCGATATTATGGAAGAAAACGGAATTGACGTTGAAGAACTTGGTTGGGGCTTGCTTTGGAATAAATCCGACGAGGCGGTTTTAGATGGAAAAATTTTGATGAAAGACTCGATCCGTGATACCTTTGCCGCCGGCGTATTGTATCTTAAAGAAGAAAACGCTTTGCCCGAAAAATACAAGGACTACTCCCCCGAAGACCTTATCAACTGCACCGACCCTGAATTGGTACAAAAGGTTAGACAAGCCCTTATTGATCAAAAGTCCGCGCTCAAAGGATACGAGGTTGACTTTGGTAAAGACGACTTAATCGCTCAACGCGCCTACGTTGACCTTGCCTGGAGCGGTGACGCTATGTACGCCATCGAAGAGGCCGAACTTTATAACGTAGGACTTGACTACTACGTACCCGAAGTTGGCGCAAACGTTTGGTTTGACGGTTGGTTTATCCCTACCGTTGCAAAACACGCCAAAGAGGCTAACGCTTTTATCGAATTCACCTGCCTTCCTACCGTCGCTATGTCCAATATGGTTTACGTTGGTTACAGCTCGGCAGTACAAAAGGAAGTTTTAATGAACGACGAAGATTGCCTTGCCATCTTAGAAGAAAACGAATATGATGCCGAAGAGTTTTTCGATTGGGAAGTAAGATATCCCGACATTGACAACCCCAACTACGGCATGATGACCGATTATGGCGCAAGCAACGAAATGATGACTATTATGTGGGAAGAAGTAAAGGCGGCTACCGCATCGGGAAGCCTTCCCATGTGGCAAATTTCCATAATTTGCTTGGGAGTTATAGTTGGCTTGGCAGGAATTTTGGTTGCAATCTATTTTGTATGGCGCCATTTGTCCTTTGATAGAAGATACGTAAAATAATCCTTCAAAATTTTGAAAAGACAAAAAGAGGATAATCAACTGATTGTCCTCTTTTTATATGGTGTTGCATTATATATCCATTTATTTAACGCTTGGAAAGAAAATTTCCGCTATTCTTCCTAAGTTTTTCATCCAACTTAACCCAATTTGCGACGAGCCACAAAAAAAGGCTCTGGAGCAAAGTATAGTTGATTTAGGCAAACTCTTTGCCGTTTGACGAGAAAAAAGCAAGAAAGACAAGTTTTATTGCGAGGGAACATACCCCCAGTGGTCTATAACTGAGAAAATTGCGCTGTATTTCTAACTAAACACTAAACTCAATTTGCGACGAGCCACAAAAAAAGGCTCTAGAGCAAAGTATAGTTGATTTAGGCAAACTCTTTGCCGATTGACGAGAAAAAAGCAAGAAAGACAAGTTTTATTGCGAGGGAGCATACCCCCAAAAGTCTATTACTGAGAAAATTGCGCCGTATTTCTAACTAAGCACTAAACCCGATTTGCGACGAGCCATAAAAAAAGGCTCTGGAGCAAAGTATAGTTGATTTAGGCAAATCCTTTGCCGTTTGACGAGAAAAAAGCAAGAAAGACAAGTTTTATTGCGAGGGAGCAT
>JAEDHM010000086.1 GCA_016296985.1 Clostridia bacterium | reverse complement strand
ACTTAAGGCAAAGGGGATCTTGCCCGGTGGACTTGGCGTTGAGAGAAAAGCAGGGTATTTGTATAGACAACACCATATCGGCGAAGGAGCGTCAACCAAGGAAAACCGTTTAGTTTGTTCCTACGCCTTTGCAGTAAGTGAGCAAAACGCAAGCGGTGGTACTATCGTAACCGCTCCTACTTGCGGTGCGTGTGGAGTATTGCCTGCGGTTTTGTATTATATGCAAGACAAATTTCACCTTTCTACCGAAAAGGTCATAAACGCCTTGGCAGTGGGTGGAATAATTGGAAATTTGATCAAAACCAACGCCTCAATCAGTGGCGCAGAATGTGGTTGTCAAGCAGAGATCGGGTCCGCTTGCGCAATGGCGGCAGGTGCGTTGGGAGAGTTGTTCGACCTTGAAATCGACCAAATCGAGTACGCCGCCGAAGTGGCAATCGAGCATCACTTGGGACTTACTTGCGATCCCGTGTGCGGACTTGTACAAATTCCCTGTATCGAAAGAAACGCCGTCGCAGCAATGAGGGCAATAAACGCAGTTTCCCTTGCGGACTTTCTTACTTACTCAAGAAAAATATCCCTTGACGTGGTTATCCAAACCATGTACGAAACAGGTCGAGATTTACGCCACGCCTATCGTGAAACCTCAGACGGCGGTCTTGCAAAACTTTATAAACCTAAAAACTAATTCCGTTTTACGGAATTATTTTTTTAATAAAAGGTTGCTTGGTAATTTTTAGCAAGAAAAAACTGAAGTTTTTTTCGTATATGCTATTGCATTGAATCTTAATTTATGATTAAATATATTTATATCCTAAAGTTCGGAGGCGTATATGACAAATTCTCGTCGTTTAGCAAAATGGTTTATCCCACTTTTGCTCGTTATCACTTTTGTAATCGCCATTGTGGCAGTAAGCGCGGGTTTATCCACCGCTAGGGCGGAAGAAAAATCCACCACAATCCGCATCGGCCACGTTTCGGATATCCATATTTTTGCCGAATCTATGTGCAATATGGCATCCCCTTCCTTCCAATCCGCAATCAAAACCTCTACCAAACTTTTGGTTGAGTCTGAAGAGGCGATGAAAGCCACCCTCAACAAAATATATGAAATGGACGCTCCGCCTAAATATTTGTTTTTGACCGGCGACTTGACCAGCAACGGCGAGGTTACGGCTCACAAAAGACTTGCTGAAATTTTGACCGAGTTTACCGACAAAATGAAGGTGAGAGAAGGATACGAGGATTTCCAAATTTTAGTAACACCCGGCAACCACGACAACTACAACAACAACGCAACAAGTTATATGCCTACCGAGGAAGAATTGCTTGCTTGCGGAAACGATGCTGAAAGAATTGCTCTTATCGATTCTTATAAAAACGGAAAGACAGTTCCTTCTGCAACCTTTGAAGACTTTTTCGAAATTTACGCTGCTTTTGGTTACGACCAAAACAAAATGAACAACTCCAGCGTTCAACTTGAGTTCTTCTTTGAAAGCGATCAATGGTACGATGATGACGGTATCACTGTTAAAACACCCCCTCAATCGGTTATCGATGCTTATGATGCAAGTTCTCACGATTGGTCTATTTACGCTCCTTACGCTCGTCACGGCGCATTGTCTTATATCGCCAGATTCGACGACTTGACCGTTGTAAGCTTTGACGGTAACGCCCACAAGTATATCGGGGAGGAAGCGAATCCTGCCGCAAACACCGCAGGATTTGAAGAACCTACCGGCGGTTATATTCACGAAAGACAACTTATATGGGCAATCAACAGCACCAAGCAAGATATTGCCGAGGGAAAACTAGTTATTGCAATTGGACACGAAAACTATGTTCCTCACTTCGAATACGAGGATCAAGTTTTAAGTTTGTTCACCTTCGACAACTGGGTTGATACCGTAACCGCTTTGGCAAGCGCAGGAATTCACTATGGTTTCACTGGACATATGCATGCTTCGGATATCGCAATCCATATGACTCAAAACGGCGACGTCTTCTATGATTACGAAACAGGCTCTACCATCTCTTTTGGTTGTCCCTACCGTTACGTCGACTTCGTAACAAGGGAAAACGGTGATTCCTTCACTCAAGATATGTATAGCACCGTAGTAACAATCACCGATCCTATCACTTATCACGCTTATGAAATGACCGAGGACGGCGACGTTATTATCGAAGGCGGACAAATTAAAGAAAAGTCTTACGTAACCAATATTGACGGCGAAACCGTTGGCCTTGCCGACTATTTGAAAGACAACGTACAAAATATGCTTACAAACATCGTTGGCGGTATCGTAAACGAAGGTTTGTACGATAAAATAGCAGGTATCGGAGCAGGTGGCTCGATGGGCGGCTTGATGAAGGCTTTGGGTAGCCAACTCGGAAACCTTGACTTGCACAAGCCTACCTTTGGCGCAGACGGTACCATTACCGTAAGTGAAAAGCCCGTTGAAGGTTATGACGTAATCGACTTTGCAACAGATCTCGTCGACTATGTATTAAACCTTGACCTCACCTTTGGAAGGGGTACCAAGCCCTATACCGCAGCAGATGCAGTATACGAAATTTACGGAGGACACCTTTCCGGCGCAAACCCCTTAACACCTTCTGAAAACGTAGCTGCATTGATAAGCGTTTGCGACGACGGCACCTTTGTCGAGTTCCTTATTGACACTCTCACTACCTTGCTTTATCCTCAGTTGGAAACAATCTTAAACGCTCCTATCAAGTTCTCTGCAAAACAACCTGCAGGCGTTGATTACGTAATTGATATTTCCGCCGAACTTAAAGGAAATTCCACCATTTCAATGGTTTTGAACCTTTTCGATTTCAGTGACGTAGAATGTATCTACGACCTCATCGACAAGGTAGAAGATATTTTGAACAATCCTCAAATCGACGTTATCGCATTGATAAAAAGTTTCTTGAGCGAGTCCGTTGACGAAAGTTTGATCAACAAGGTTTTAGAGTACGTAAACCTCTATTTTGAAGAATACACCTCTCTCACCGAAATGGTGCAAGCCGAATTGGTTGACAAGTACGTTACCGACGCCTTTAACAGAAACTTGGGTAACTATGCAGGAAATTTGATCGAATCTTTGGCAGTCGATCCCACCCCAAACGGAGCGATTTGGAACGACAACGCAGGATATAACGTAACCAATATCGAAAACTTCCACGTAGTATATTCAAAGGACGTATTCGGCGGACATACCTACAGCGGAAAGATTACCGCCCAAGGCTATACTTTTGACAAAAAAGAAGATTGCGCAACCGTTGAAAACGGAAGACTTCCTTCTATGGTCAACTTCACCTTTGGCGAAAGCGTTTTGACTGACAGAAACTTTGCTTGGTACACCGCAATCGCAAAAGATCCCTTCAACCCCGATGCAGTTCCCGAAAGCTATATCAAATACTGGAAGAAGGGCGATAAAAATAACGCAACCGCAGTTCAAGCAACCTCTGAAAACGTAGAATTCTATATTCCTAATATTGACTTGGGTATAACCTATATCAACCTTACCGAAAGCGCAAGACGTTACAACAAACACGTTGTTTCAATAACCGACTTAGAAAGCGGTGTTTACGAATACGTACTAGGTAGCGATACTTACGGCTGGAGTCAAGTTTACACCTTCGAAATTGCAGGGGACGGCGAAGAATTTACCTTCTCCGCAATCACCGATATCCAAGGCTCGGTTGAAGATAACTATATTCAATCTATGGAAAACTTCAATGCAGTCAGCAAGTACGGTTTCGGCGACTTTATCTTAAGCGCAGGCGATAACGTTGACAACGGCAAAAACATTTTCCACTGGGAATGGTTGCTCAATCACCAAACCGCAGTTTGGGGCAACAATCTTCTCGTTTCCGTCGCCGGTAACCACGAAGATGATGGAATGATCAACAAAATCTTAGCAAATCCCACAGGCGCAACTATCACTGAAACGGGCTATTACTACTCAATGGACTACAAGGGCGTTCACTTCGTTGTTTTGGATACAAATGACCTAGCAAGCGAAAACACCTTGTCCGATGCTCAAACTTTGTGGCTTGAAGAGGATTTAGAAAACTCTAACGCAAACCAAAAAATCAACTGGACTATCGTATTGCTCCACAAAGGTCCCTACACCGCAGGTTCCCACGCCTTTGACGCCGACGTCGAAGGATTGCGCGAACAACTTACTCCTATCTTTGCTGAAAACGGCGTTGACGTTGTATTGCAAGGCCACGACCACACCTATTCGGTAAGCGAATATATCGGCGTCGACGGAAAACCCGTTGAGGTTGAAAGGGATTTGAGAAAGGCAGCAATCAATCCTCAAGGCGTTTTGTATATCAATATGGGTACTATGGGCGACAAGTTCTACAACTATCTCTATTCGGGCGCAGTATCCATTGAAAAGAAAGAAAAGGTAGCAAAAGAATTGACCAAGTACTTGACTGAAGACGGTTATCTCGAACTTACCGAGACTCCCGTATTCCTCAAATTTGACGTTACCGCAAACGAGTTGAAGATCAACACCTACGCTATAATCGGTGACAAGACCGTTGCAGTTGACAATATTATCATAAGCGATCACCGCGAACTTCCCACTACCATTTTGGTGGCTATCGTTGTTCCTTGTGTAGTCGTAGTTGCAGGCGCTGCAGGTTTGACCACAGTCTTGGTTATTAAGAAAAAGAAAAAAGTTACTTTCACTGCAAGCGAAGAAAAGAAAGACGAGGTAGAATAATATAAAAATTCTAAGTCAAAATGACCACTTTTTAGTGGTTTTCAAACCAAGTGGGATTTTATCCCAACCCGCAAAAGGAAGACGAGACGATTTGCTCTCTCGCCTTTCTTCTATGCTGGGGGTTGAGGTATATCCCATCCACCGCCTTGACAAGGATACCGCAGGAGTTATGGTTTACGCTAAAAGCGAGGAAGGAGCAAGAAAGTTTTCAAACCTTGTAGCAAATAACCAAATGGAAAAGGTTTACTATGCGGTATGTCAAGGAAATACCCCCCAAAGGGGTGTTATGGAAGATTTTCTTTTCCACGATACTAAGACCAACGTAACCTCGGTGGTAAAACAAAAGAATCCCAAGGGGCAGAAGGCAGTTTTACGCTTTGAAAAAATTGACGAGGGCAAATATGTTGAAAAAGATATTTCTTTGGTAAAAATCATACTTGAAACAGGGCGCACTCATCAGATTAGAGTACAGTTTTCAAGTAGGGGATTTCCTCTTGTGGGTGATTCAAAGTACGGTAGCGAGATTAGGGGAAACATGGCATTGTTTGCAACAAGTTTGTCCTTTGAAAATCCATTTAGTGGAAAAAGAGAAAGTTATAGCGTGTCTTTACCAAACAAAATTCCCTGGAACATTTTTGACAACGATTTGATAGAAGAATAAAAAAGGGTAAAAAATAATAAGATGAGAAAAGGAGAAAAATTATGTTAGAACAACTTTTGAAGGATAGGTATTCAGTACGAGATTACGCATCTACACCTATTGAAAAAGAGGTTTTGGACAAAATATTAGAGGCAGGCAGGGTGGCTCCCAGCGCACGAAATTGTCAACCATTGAAGGTTTACGTTTTGCAATCCGCCGAGGCATTGGAAAAAGCAAAGCAAACAAGCCCTTGCACTTTCAACGCTCCCGTAGTTTTGATGATGTGTAGCGATAGCAATTTAGGTTATCAAAATCCCTTTACCGAGGAAAAATACAACACTATGGACGTTACAATCGCCACAACTCAAATGATGCTTCAAGCAACCGAACTTGGGGTAGGCTCTTGTTGGGTATGCCGTTTCAATCCACCCCTTGCTAAGGAAGTTTTCAATTTGCCTGAAAATATTCATCCCAAATGTTTGCTCACCTTAGGTTATCCCTCGGATACTGCAACACCATCCGATAGGCATTTTTCACGCAAACCTATGGAAGAAGTGGTAACTTATCTTTGATTTAAAAAATCCCTTTCAAAAAAAGTAAAGGAAATATAAAAAAATAGTTGCAATCACAAAATCTTTGTGATATTATATTAGGGCAAAAGCCGAAGTGATGGAATGGCAGACGTGACGGACTCAAAATCCGTTGGTAGCGATACCGTGTGGGTTCGAGT
>JAEDHM010000085.1 GCA_016296985.1 Clostridia bacterium | reverse complement strand
TACCGAATACCCTTTTTTCTATAGGGTCTTCCATTGTCGTAATATTTACGTTGGGTTTGTTAAGATTGCTTAAAACGGTATACAAGGTTGTAGATTTACCACTACCGGTAGGTCCTGTTACAAGAACAACGCCGTTGGGTGCGCTACAAACGTGCATAAACTTTTTAGCATTTTCAGGGGACATACCCAATTCTTCAAGGCCAACGTCTTTTCCGAGGGCGGTACCCAAAAGACGCAAAACGCCCTTTTCGCCGTATGCGGTGGGAAGCGTACTTACACGGATATCGATAGTTACACCTTCGAAGGTGTAGTCAAAACGACCGTCAAGAGGTATTCTCTTTTCCGCAATATTCATATTGGACAAGATTTTCAAACGGGTGATAAGGCTTCGGTGTGTTGCAGGAGTTATGCGCATATACTCAACCAAATCACCGTCCATTCTCATACGTATGATTACGATATCCTTGAAAGGCTCGATATGTATGTCGCTCGCCTTTCTTACGTAGGCTTGTTGTACCAAAGTGTTCAACAATTTTACGATGGGCGCGCTGTCAACACGAGAGTCGATTTCGCTTGTAGCGGACTTTTCTTGTTCTTGCTCGTCGGTTTCAGCGTCAACACCTTCAGCAATTTTTTGAGCGCTTATGTTAGAGTAATACTTTTCAATAGCGTCCTTGATTGCCTTTTCAGTTGCCAAAGCATAGCCAACTTCCTTACCGCAAGAAGCTTTGATATCAAGTTCGATTTCCATATTTTGAGGATCGCGAACTGCAACAATCAACTTGTTTCTTTCAATTTTAATAGGTATGCAGTTGTGCTTTCTTGCGATTTTTTCGGGGACAAGACGGATGACGTCGGTATCGTCAACGAAAATGTTGCTTTCAATAAGGGGCAACCCCATACGGTCTGCCAACGCGCTTAGAATATTGATTTCAGCAGTGATATTCATGCTGATAAGAATTTCAGATAAACTTAAAGACTGATTACTTCTTTGAATATCACGAGCCTTCAAAAGTTGTTCAGGGGTTACGTAACCCTTTTGAAGAAGAATTTGTCCGAATTTTAGTTGACTCATTTTATCCTCCTTTTATGCTACCGCAAACAAATCGACAACTGCTTTTATTATATAATCACCTGTAAATAAGGTTATGATAATTCCCAATGCAAGAGAGGGTCCAAGGGGTATTTTGGACTTTGCGCCCTTTCCTTTTACTATTATTCCCACAATGCCAACGATTGCACCGATAACCGTACCGAATACCGTTGCAACAAGAACGTTTTGCCATCCTAAAAACAATCCGACGGCAAACAAAAGTTTTATATCTCCACCGCCAATTCCACCGCTAAATAAAGCAATAAGAAAGAGAGGGACGCTTGTTGCTACCGCTCCGATCAGGTAATCGTACCATTTGAATCCAAAGCCGAAAAAGGATGCGATAAAGGTAATTATTCCCTCGACCAAAATAATCAGCACAAGGCCGTTGGGAATTTCCATAATATCAGTATCAATACAACTGATTAAAACCAAAACCGCAACAAGCAAAAAGGCTGGGATAAGGTACCAAGTCAAGCCGTAGGCAAAATACAAGCCCATAAAAACCAGCGCAATAATAGTTTCAACAATGGGTTTTCGGGGTGAAAGTCTTTCACTGCAACTCTCGCATCTACCCTTACACAAAAAATATCCAAGGATTGGGATAAAATACTTTGGAGGGTGAGAAGTCAAACAGTGAGGACAATAGGGAACTTTTTTTTCAAATATTTTTTTGCGGGGAATTCGATATGCAAGTATATCCACCACAGTTCCACAGCAAAGCCCCAAAAGAAGAAACAAGATTGCGTACAATGCGGGCATTAGACAAGTACCCCCTGAGGCATGTATGCAAAACTTTTATATTTTACGTTGGAACTTACGCTTGCAGGTGCGTCCGTTTTTGAGAATTCGTAAGTATTCTTGTAGTAAACGTAAATTTCGCTTGAATAATTAGTTGATGCGGTAGGATTGTCAATATCGTAATCCTTTTCGTAGTATTCAAGATTCATTATAGTTGCAGTACGAGAAACTTCGTATTCAGTGTCATTTCTTTTAAGTTTTATGGTAAAGTTCATTACGCGGACTTTCCCCAAACCCGTTTTAGGGTCGGTCATAACAGGAGAACGGGAGCAAGTGATTGTAAAATCCGTTACCTTACATCCGTTATAGCTGTTTTCAGAGGGTAAGAGCACACTTGTATATGACTTTCCGTGAGCCTCAAGATATCCTTTATTGTTGATACGAATTTGAATTCGACCACCAAGTTTTGCGCTTGTGATATTGCTATTGTCAGTTAAAACGAAAATATCTCTGCAACCCATTGCACGAGAAACAACGTCCTCCATAAGCAAAGTGCCAATAGACGCGAGTATAGAATTGTCTTCCGCTCTGGCGTATCCAAGTGTGATAGGAGAAAGCATAGAGGTTAATGCGGTTACTAAAAGAACGGTTAGGGTCAAAGAAACCAAAACTTCGATAAGACTTATGCCTTTTCTATTCTTTTTTGATAAGAGTTTTCTTACTTTAATCCTCATTGTATACGGGTAACTCTCTCCAGTCGGTATAATATACTTGAATTTGTTGCATATCGATTTCGGTTCCATCGGTATTTTCAATTACACCGACAAAAACTTTTTTCATAGAGGACTGTTGTAAAATCTCGTCCATTTCGTAGTTATAAACTTTCGTGGTTATGTTGTAGGTCTTTTTATTTGCCGTATCCAAACTACTATCCCCACCGGTAGCCATAGTCTTGCCTGCAGCCGCTGACATTTTACGCAACTCGGATGCCTTGTATACGTAGGTCATTGCCTGCGCTTGGGCAGGTAAAAATACGTTGGCGCTGACAACCATAAGAGCGAAAGCCAATATTACTTCAAGCAAGGAAAATCCACTTTTTCCTTTAAACAATTTTTTGAAAATCTTTTTCACAAGACCTCCTAGTAGGAAACTATACCACGATAGCTCCAGTCCAAACCTGCACGAGGAACGTCGGAAGGAATTCCCCAGAATTCGGACAAGTTATAACGTTTTCCTTCAATAACCGTTGAGGTTAGGTCGGGAATTACTTTTTGATAATTTACTTTTGCGGATGCGTCGTTACCAAATCCAAAGACGTCGGTTACGTACATACCATAGATATCCCATTGCTGAGCAGCGCCAGCATTGTCATAACCTCCAATAAGGGATAATATACCTTTGCTGAGCCATTCTGCTGCGCCAGTAAAGAACGTGTCGCTTGCATTTACAGTAAAGGTGTTATCCTTTTTGTTGCGAGAATATCCATTGGGCATATAGACGTATGCCATTGTTTGATAGTCAGTGATAGTCATGTTGATATTGCTTCCCGTTCCAACAATAAACATACGAGGAGAAAGCTTTAATCTAGTACTACCAGTACTAATTTCGTAAGAGGATGCCAAATGATCAAATCTTCCTTCTTCGTCAGTCATTGCGTATCTAACGCCACCAAAGATATTTTGGGTATCACCTTTCAACCAGTTAAGCGCGCCTGCGCCTGCCATGGTGATAGTCGTATTATCTTGTAAGTACAGGAATACACGCCCCTTACCAATGATGTTTACGCAATTGTAAACGTCTTTACCCCAATTCATCGTGATATTAGCGGGGAAAACGATGTGCAAATCTTTTGCCTCAGACGTATAGGGATTTGCAGGGTCTTTGCAAGTGAAGAAGGTAAAGTTACAGTCGGTAACCGAGCCAGCGGAAATGATATTTTGAATGGCTTCGCCTGCCGCTGTTCCGCTACTTCCCCAATGACCATTTGAAGGGAAGAGGTTTGAAGGAACAATACCGCTTTCGAAGAAAACCATACCTACAGGACTGTCGCGATTTATACGACTTAAACAGTCAACAACCCAGTCAACCAAGCGACCTACGTATCCAACGCCGGTCCAGTCATACCATTTGTCGCCAAACTCGGGAGCGGGGGTTGTGAGGAAGGGAGATAGGTCTATGGCATTGCGATGGAAATAGATCATATCCTTGCCCTTTCTATCTCCCAAAATGTTTGTTATCCTTGTAGAATAAGGCATAAAGTTGGTAGTATCTCTCAAACCAACGTATTTTCTCATACTGTTAGGAGAAACGTTTATGCTTACCCAAGGGAATCCGGCATCAGGATCTATTTTATAATCGATCTTCATTTCAAGTTTTTTGTCAACGTAACTCATTGTTGACAAACCGGTAGAAGTTCCGTCAGCGGTTTGTGTCGGCAAATTCCAATCAAGAGGTACGGCGCGTTTGTTCCAAGCCTCGGTAGTCAAAACGTAGTAATCTGCATAGTGAGAGGTTCCGGGAATATAGTGATTGGCGAAATTGCTTTTGTTTTCATTAATAGGTGTGAACTTGAGATCAAGTTTGTTTATCGTTGATATCAAAGTCAAACCACAGGTGGGAATAGAAATGTCCTCGAAGGGCAAGTCTAAATTGTAGTCAGTCAAATTGATTGACTTGTTGATAGTGTAGGATTTTACCGTAAGGTTGGGAGCGGTAACCGCAGTAGTTGAAGGTGCGCTTGCTCCCGAGCCACTACAGGGATTTGAAGAAACAAAGCGAACACGGTGAGTCTTATCACCTTTTTGATGTGTTCCGTCCTCGGATGCCTTAAAATACATTTCGGAAGCAAAAGAGTCGAAATCGGTGTCCAATGAATTATCACTCATGCTTTTAGAACCGCCAATTCTTACTTGCTTGAAACATTTAGACAAGAAGTTTGCCGCCTCTTTCGCCATACCGTTTTTCTCTTGATCGCCGCCATCGTAAATTTTAATTTTTCCACTTGAACCGTTGTTTTTCCAATCGCCGTTGATGTTGCCCGTATGGAAATAATAGATTGCAGTACCCCAACCATTGCTACTAGTGACCTTAAATCCCATCCTTAAGTCACAACTTTGGATTGTTGCATCTCCACCTACGTTAATATGGCTTCTGATAATTGAGTTGTATACGTAAGTACGAGAACCGGTGTAAGAAGTAGCAACGGAGAAGGATCCACTACCATAGTTAACGTAACAATCGCCAAGATTGTTTGAGTTGTTCCACGAGTCTCCTATTGCTTTGTATTCCAATTTGTTTGAGGTAAAGTAGCAATATTTTGCGTACATTGCGCCGGCAGCATAGAAGGTACAACCTTGGAATTTTGTATTAAACAAGAATGCAGTTCCTTGAAGATTATTACCTGCTTTTACACCGGGAGCCTTCTTGAAGGTAACAAGGTTTTTGGTCGTACTGTTTCCGTATCTGGTGACTGATGAAGTCGAATTGAAATCACTGTTTTTAGTACAATTTACAAGTAAAGAATTGCAATAAACTGTGCTATCAACAGTAACCGACGAGCTGGTTAGAATACGCAAGAAACCCTTTACGTTTATGCTCTTGTTTATTGTCTTTGATTGCGATAAATAAATTGTAGTATTTATTGAATTTATAGTGCCGGAAACGTTTCCAAGACGGATTCTAGTACCTGAATTATATGAATCACTTGCATATACGTTACCACTTATATCACCAAAACAAGCAGTAAATGACCAACTATTACTATTGGAAATATATACGTCTCCAGCTATTGTTCTTGCCGAACACTCAGAACAATTACTAATAGCTCCACATGAACAAGATTGTTTACTGCTTGTAACGTACAAAGAACCATTCATAGCATCAACATACAAACCTTTGTCGGCAGACGGTTTTACACCAACAAATTGTATATGACCGCCACGAATTTCGGCCTTTCCCTTTATCCAGGCAGTTGTTGCACCACTTCTTGCACTTTGATAAATTTCAACTCCGGTAGAGATGGTTACAGCATTGTTCGTTCTTTCAAATACCAAATTTGTAATATTTCCACAGTATATCTTATTCATTGCGTCAATAGCATCCGCAGTAAATAATTTGATATTCGCACCTTCACCTATATTACTTGACGAATTCATGGTTATTTTTTGCGCATTGACGTTATAAGTAGATGAATTGCCACCTAAAATAGAATTATTGCACTCAAGTTCACCCTCGACATAAACGTTTTTACACAAATAACTGTTGTTATTTACAAACAAACCGGTCACATCACCAGA
>JAEDHM010000084.1 GCA_016296985.1 Clostridia bacterium | reverse complement strand
ACCAAGAACCCAAACCACCCATACTGTCATTCAGAGCGTAAGCGAAGAATCTCCTGGAAAGGAAACGGATTTTACAAGAATATTAGTAAAAAACCCAAAAATGCTTCTTAAATCATAGATTTAAGCAAAAGTTTTAGTCTAGTCTTAATATGAAATTTAATAATAATGTGTTATTATTATAAGTAGTATGCCAAATTGTGCGATTTTTTTGCGCATTACGGCGTATTATATTTATGCCAAGGGTGATTTATGGCAAAGAAGAAAAAAGATACCTCTCCCGAAGTACCTGTTGAAAAAGAGGCAACGGGATTGGTCCAAAAATCAAACGGTCAGTTTGACTACATAGCAAAACGACGTAGCGTGCGCGCAAAGACAAGAAGGCGTACTGCTACTCTTGTCGTTACTATTTTCTTGCTTGCAGCAGTTTTGATTACCGCTGCCGTTTATTCTATACTTGCCTTTATCGATTTCAACAGTTTCCGTATTACCGTTGATCGCTCTTCTGGTCAATCTCTCTCCCTCAGTCAAGATTTCGCGTTTACAAAACCTTCTTCCGCTTTGGGTATTGACGGACCCAAGTTTATGGATAACGTCGCCTATGAAAGTATTGATATCGAAGGTATCGTAAACGGGGAAGGTGAACTCAATGGTGACAACTATATCGCCAACACCTTCTATCTCAGAAACAATGGACTTAAGGATTGCAAGTACGTTGAAGAAATTACCCTAAGCAACACTTACAAGGGACTTGAAGCGGCAATGCGTTTGCTTATCGTTCGCAACGTTTATGAAGAAGTAAACGGCGAATGGGTTCCTACCGAAAACGTTTATACTTGCTATGCGAAAGAAAGGACCGAGCCTCTTGAAGACGGTACCACGCAAGAATACGTAAGCGGTGGTAACGGCGACCAAGTTGTACCCGATCCGGTAACTCATCCCGTAAATGAGGATGAAGAATGGCTTTGCGTAAACTTTATTTCGGATTCTATTATCTTACGTGACCAGCAATTTGACATTCAGTCAAAACAAATAGTCCGTTACAGCATTGTTGTATGGATTGAAGGAACCGACCTTGAATGTGTTGACGACGTTTTAGGCGGAAAGGTTAGTTTGTCAGTAAAATTTAGTTCAATATCCGACGAAGAATAGTGATATTGAAAGGCGGTGCAAATGATTGATTTCTTAAAAGATTTTCTAGGTGTATTCGTTGGTGGACTTGTCAAAATATTCATGGGAATATTCGGTGGTCTTTTCCAAATGGTCAACTTTGTTGAGTACAAAAACGTATTCGACACCTATTCTCCCGGCTGGAATGCAGGAAACTGGGCTTTGGCTGTTGTAATCGCAATTTTGATCGCTGCGGTTATTATCGCTTTGGTTTGGGTTATCATTTATTTAATCATCCGCTTTGCTCGCCGTCTAAAACGCAAAAACGTTGTTTTAAATCAAGACTTGGTTGACGAAATTACCGAGTTGAAAAGACAACTTGTTCGCGTAAACATGGAAAAGGACCGTATTCTTCAAATGCGCATTTCCGACGTTGGCTTTCAAACCGAACTTGGCGAGGGTGAAAGTCAAGAAGGCGACACGGGTGACATCAAGGAGGGCGAATCCCGTTTCTACAAACTTTCAAGCGTTGACCGCAAATGGGAAGAGGGCGGACCCGAACGCAACTACAACTGGGACATTACCTTGTCCGAGCTTTGCGACCGTTTCCGTTTGTACGCAGCAAACAACCCTGACAGACCTTGGCGTAAACTTTATTACGATATTCGTATAATCCGTCTTTTCTTCAGTGCTTACGCAACAACCCGTTTGGTAATCTTGCAGGGTATTTCCGGTACCGGTAAAACTTCATTGCCCGAATGTATCGGTCACTTCTTTGACAACCCCACTTGTATTACTTCAGTACAACCTTCCTGGCGTGACCGTACCGAAATTTTCGGATACTTCAACGAATTTACAAAGCGTTTCAACGAAACCGAAACATTGAGGGCGATGTACGACGCTACTTATTCCGAAGACGTTTACGTTTGCGTATTGGACGAAATGAACATTGCGCGTGTCGAGTACTACTTCGCCGAAATGCTTTCTATTTTGGAAATGCCTTCTCGTGAACAATGGGTAGTCGACCTTGTTCCTTCCGGTTGGCCCAGCGACCCCAAGCACGTTATAAAGGGAAGATTCCGTTTGCCCGAAAATATGTGGTACGTTGGCACCGCGAACAACGACGACTCGACCTTCGCTATTTCCGATAAGGTTTACGACCGTGGTATGCCTATCAACATCAACAGCAAGGCTCAACCTTTCGACTGTCCCGTAACTGAAAAAATCCACGTTTCCTACAAGCATATCGAAGCAATGTACAAGGTTGCGATGGAAGAACATAAAGTAAGCCCGGAAAACATTCAAAAGTTTGAAGATATGGACAACTACGTTATCGAGCACTTCCGTCTTGCCTTTGGTAACCGTATCGTAAAACAGTTGAAAGAATTCGTTCCCGTTTTCGTCGCCTGCGGTGGTACCGAAATCGACGGTCTTGACTACGTTTTGTGCAACAAAATTCTTCGTAAGTTTGAATCCCTCAACTTGGCGTACATTCGTGACGAAGTTGATGCTTATATCCAATATTTGTCCGACAACTTCGGTGAAGAGAATATGACCGAATGTAAGGAATATTTGGAAAGACTTAAGAAGTTGTTCTAATTTAGGTAAAAGATTATGGCTATTGATAAAACTCATCTTGAAGCGTGCGTTTATAATCTAAATTCTTTCTTAAAGCAAGAATCTTTTTACGCGCCCTATATGGAGGGCATTGTGAAGGGTAAAAATACCTACACAATGTCTCAGCGCTTCAAAAAGAAGATTTTTGACCTCGACTGGGTTGAGGCTGTTGAAGATGCCGTAATCGCTCTTGATACCATTGTAAGAAACCCTCGTAAATTTATCCAACAAGAAGAAGATATCGTTGATATCTCTCTTGCTCGTTCTATTTCTACCGAATCTGTAAAGCACCTTGCTCAGCACACCAACTTCATAAGTTCTGTTGACAAAAACGGTATGGTTATTCCCAGCAAGATTCTCAATATCAGCAAGGAAGAATCTTTCGAAATTTATGAAAACCGTTTTATTTATACCCTCATTTTGAAGGTGCACCAATTCCTTACCAAGCGTTGGGAAATGATCAAGCAAGCATCAAGCGATTCTGATACCTTCTCCGTTAAGGTTTCCACCGATTATCAAGTTGGCAACAGTCAAATCAAGTGCAATATGGATACCGTTTTGCACATGCCCATTGATGCGGTATTAAAGGATGATTCTGCCGAACTTACCGATTTCC
Source organism: Clostridia bacterium (assembly GCA_016296985.1). GTDB lineage: Bacteria > Bacillota > Clostridia > Christensenellales > CAG-1252 > JAEDHM01. The sequence continues at coordinate 2,853 of JAEDHM010000084.1, read as the reverse complement.
AACGTGTTCAAAAGATGGTGCAAATCGTAAACGGTTTCTTATCCTCTCCCTTCGCAAAAGTTATGGTTAGTTGCGCGCTGGTACGCCCTCCTATTATTCGTACCAACGTAATTTTGAAGGACCCCAACTTTAAAAAGGCATTGGTTTTGTGGCAGTTTATCGATACTTACGGTCAAGTTGGTTTCGACGTTAAAAACGTTGACGCAACCGAGCCCTTGCCCCCTGCCGCAGTTGAAAAATACAACAACCTCGTTTTGCTCAACAACATTATTCTCGAAACTCTTGTAAGAGGAAAGGTTGGCGAGGTTGAAGAAACTCCCGAAGAGCAAAAGAAAAAACAAAAGGACCTTGAAGCGGAGTATATTACCAAAAATATCGACGACTTCGTGCCTGACGACTTCCCTCAACTCAAACTTTCATTGTTTGAAACAAGGCGTATTTTTACCAAAATACCTATGGTTAGCGACGTAACAAGGGAAGAAACCGCAAAAATCAACAAATGTATTGACAGAGTTTTGTTGCAACACAAAATCAACGTTGCAAAGCAAGACGCTGAAAATCAACTTAGACTTGAACGTCTTCTCGAGCAACAAGAAATCAAGGCGAAAATGGATGCGCTTAAAGAGGCAAAAGCTTTGGAGAGAAAGAGAATTGCCGAGGAAAAACGCGCCGAAAAAGAGCATGCCCGTCAAGAAAAACTTAACAAAAAACTTGAAAAGGACAGGCTATATCGCGAGCAACTTGAAAGAGAAGAGCGTATTCGCCGTGAAGAAGAAGAGGCTACTCGCCAACGTATCGCCGCTGAAAAAGCAGATGCGAAAGAGAGAATTCTTGAAGAACAAGCCCGTCTTAAAGCGATTTACGATGCTGAAAAGGCAAGATGCGAAATTGAAAAAGCGCAATTACGCGAGCAGTTGGAAAGAGAAAAGGCTCAACAGTATATCGCGCCTTTGGAAAACGATGCAATGCTTCACTTGCGTAAATCCGAACAAGCAAAGCTTGCTCAAATGCGCGCTAATCAAGAGCTTGCTCTCAAGCGTATGATCACCGCCCACTATCAAGATTTGGAAGCACAGCAAAAGCAAGCCATAATTGATATGGAAGAACTTGCCGAATTGCTCAAGTACGATATTTTCGATGACTTGGATAAAGAACCCGAGGATAAGAAGGAAGAACCTTCCGACGTACAAGAAAAGACCGAGGAAAGTGTGGAAATTATACCTGACGTTCCCGAAGCCGACTTGTCCCTTACCGACGTTGACGAAACAGGCGTTTCCCGTTATGAAAGAGAGCAAGGCTTTGTTCAAGAGGAAACTCCCCAGCCCGAAGAAGAGGTTGAGGATAAAAAAGAATCTACCGGAGAATTCTCCTTTGCCCCTCGAAGTGCGGAAGAACGCCTTGCCGAGCTTGAAAAAGATGAAGTTGGCGTTAGCGACGAGGATCTTAAAGAGGTCAAAGCTCCTTCCGCTACAAAAATTCGCCCCGCCACAGCAACTATTTCCTTTGAGGACGAGCTTGGTTTTGACGATGCCGAACTTGAGGCTATGGTAGCAAGAAACGCAGCGAAAAGGGAGGAAGAAAGCAAAAAGGTTGAAAGCGAGGTTGTTGACACCGAGTCTAAGAGTGTTGTTGTAAAACATACTCCTACCGATTCAACCGAGCCTAAGCCTCGTACCTTTATTCCTCGTTCTTACACCACCATTAACGTTACTGCCGACAACGTTAAGGAGGTTTTAAACAACCCCAAAGTTGCAGGCAACGAAGATACGGAAGAAAAAACCAAAAAGAAAGGGTTGTTTGGCCGTAAGAAAAAATAAAAAAGCCTTATGACTAAAGCGAAAAAAGAACAAACAAAAACCCAAAAGATTATAAGCCGTGTAATATCGGCTTTTTTCGGTTTACTTTTCCTTTTCGTTTTAGTGCTTCTGATCGTTTGTCTTGTTCAAATCAAAACAAAAGGGGAAGCTTCTGTTTTTGGATATAAAATCTATTCGGTACTTACTGAAAGTATGACTCCCGAATTGCCAAAAGGTAGCTATTTTTTGGCGAAAGAAACCACCGCTGATCAGCTTAAAGAAGGTGATTACGTGGTCTATACCGCCGAGGGTGGAAAGGTAAAGGGATTCAACGTTACCCACGCCGTGGTCATTCCCGCAACCGAGCAAAGTGACGATACTTTTTCCCTTGAGATTGAAGATGACGGAAGCTTGATTTTCCGTGATTTAGACGATACTTTTGCGCTCTCTTCTCTGCGTTTGCAAAGGGTTGATGACAGCTGTATTTACAAGGGGGACAACGGAAAAGAGTATATCCTTACCCAAAGTATTTTGCCCAATGCTCCCCTTGACGACCCTGTACCTGTTTCCAACGTAAAGGCAAAATTTACCGCAAAACTCAATATTTCGGGGCTTCAACCTTTCCTTAAATTTTTGACAAGCGTTAAAGGATACGTAATTTTAATCGCCCTTCCTCTTATAATTTTGGCGGTTGTTCAAGTTTTTGTCGTTATAAAAAAATACCGACTTGAAAAGGAAAAAGAAGAGGCGGAAAAGCGTGGCGAAAGCCCTGAGCAACTTCTTGAAAAAGCAGAAGAAGAACGCCGTTTAGCCGAGGAAGAAATAGCAAGAAAGGCAGTTGAAGAATTTATAAAACAAAGGGCAATCGAGGAATATAAAGCTTTGGAAATTGAGAAAGAAAATCCTCAAATTCCCGATGACGAGGATAAAAATGAGTAGTTTTTTATTGAAAAAATCCAAGCTGAAAACAACTTGTTTATCCTTATGATAATAACTAGGATAATAAAGAAAAAAAGTGTAACTATGTTACACTTTTATTTTTTTTGAGATTATATTT
>JAEDHM010000083.1 GCA_016296985.1 Clostridia bacterium | reverse complement strand
CGTTGACAACACCCACGAAAATTGCTTTTGTAGAAAAACTTTCTCCGTCGGCAAGTATTTGATAATCGTCACTTTTGTACTTGGGTAAAATTTTGACAATCCCTTTTTCATAACTTTTTTTATCCTTATATTTTAGGGAGTTGCAATATTCTACTACGGGAATATCAAGCCCGGTTGTGGCAAAGCATAGGGTTTTGATGCCGTTACCTTCCATAATATCCACCTTTTTCGAAGGGGAAATAAGCATAGTTTGAATTGCATCCCAAGGTTCTTCGGGGATTCCAAGGGGCAATGCGAAGTCGTTGCCGGTGCCTGAAGGAATTATGGCAATTTCCACCTCGTCCAAATTGGGAATACCGTTAATAACCTCGTTTAAAGTACCGTCACCGCCAAGGATAGCAAACTTGCGAAACCCCTTCTCATAACCTTCCCTTGCAAGACGTGAAGCGTGCAATTTTTCCTTTGTAAGGTTATAGGAAAAGGGGAGCTTTTGCTCCTCGAAAATTCTTCCCATTTCAGCAAGGGCAATAAGTCCCTTGCCTTTTCCCGATACGGGATTACAAATGACAAACCATTGATTTTCTTTCATAATAAAAATGGATTAAAAATTACCACCTAGGTGATAAGATTTAATCCGAGAACTATTTGACCGCAGGAAAAAACTATTCCTTAATAGTGTTGAGAGCCTTGTACAAAGAAGCAACCTTACGGGAAACGGTGTTGTCTTTATAAACGCCTTTGCTTCTAGCCTTGGTGATGATGCTTACGGTTTCAGGCAACAAAGCTTCTGCGCCTGCAATGTCTTTAGCTTCGATCAAAGCCATGTACTTTTTAACAGCGTTTCTAACTCTGGAACGTATAGCGGAATTTCTTTTCTTTTCTTCAGCGGTGATAAGTACGCGCTTTTTTTGGGACTTAATATTAGCCACTTTCAATATCTCCTTAATGTTTTGCTTTTTTTTAATGCTAAAGTATTCTAACACACAAAAAATAAAATTTCAACTGATTAAATGTAATATTTAACAAATTTCGTGGAAATAATTTTCCTATGGACTGTTTTAGAGAGCTTGCAATGGAGTGTTATCAGCGTCTAGAGCGAGAATTTGAGGAAGAAAAAGAACTTTCTCCCAATCTCACCCTGAGAAAATTTTCAGTAAAGGGAAGAGAGGAGCGAGGAATTTTTGGCAGAGGAGAAGGAAAATATCTTACCCTTGAGTTTAGAGAAAACTTGCTAAATCCCGCCCTTACCGCCGAAGCGATACGAAGTACCGCAAACGCCTTAGGATATCTAATCAAAGGCTTTCACACCAAGATAAAAAGAGTGTTGATCGCAGGGCTTGGCAACTCGAAAATTAGGGCGGATTCCCTAGGGTACGAAACGGTGACACGGCTTAATTCACTGCATCGCAGGGAAAGAATAAAAACGGTGTTTCCCTCAGTTTACGGCGAGACCGGGGTGGAAAGCGCCGACGTGATAAAAGGGGTGGCGCAAGCGATTGCGCCCGACCTTGTTATTGCAGTGGATACTTTGGTTTGTCGAGTGCCGAAAAATATGTTTGGAACAATCCAAATTACCGATGCAGGAATAACCCCCGGGGCAGGCGTTGGAAACCATAGAAAAAGCGTGGACTTTTCCACCTTGGGAGTACCCGTTATCGCCATGGGAATGCCTCTTTTGAGTTATACCCAATCCCATCCTCATTACGGGGATATGGTAGTAACGCCAAAGGAGGTAGATTTTATGGTAAAGCGAGGGGGCGAACTTTTGTCAAAGGCAATTTGCAAGGCGGTTTTGTAAAGTAGTAAAAACCGCTTTCTATTCCGCATATCATACTATGTATGAAAATCGGAATTTTTGACAGTGGAATCGGCGGTTTGACGGTACTTGAAAGGCTTTTAAAAGAAGGCTTTTCTCAAAGTTATATTTATCTTTGCGACAACAAAAATTCCCCTTTCGGAAACAAGAAAATCGAGGAGATTAAAGACCTTGTTTCCAAGGGTGTAAAAACCCTTATTTCAAAGGGTGTCGACCTTGTTGTTTTGGCTTGTAATACCGCAAGCGTAACTTGTTTATCCGAGGTAAAAACCAAGTTTTCAATCCCCGTTTTCGGGATAACACCGCCCCTTTCTGAAGGGGAAAAACCAAGAGCGATTTTCTCCACTTCCGCAACGGCGAAAGCTATTGAAAAAAAGGCGGTTGATTGGGATATAATCCCTCTTTCTTTCCTTGCCTCTTTACTTGATTTTGATTTTTCTTCAAGAGAAATTTTCAGTTATTTAGATAAAAATTTACCCAAGGAAAACTATAAAACCGTGGTGCTTGGTTGCACTCATTTTCCCTTTGCAAAAAGCATTTTTAAGGACAAATATCCTCAGGCGAAAATTTTAGACGGAGGGGATATTTTGATTCAAAATCTTTCCCTCTTTTTTGATAAAATCAGAGGCAATCCCCTTGTGGAAATCGAGTTTATTTTCACGGGAGAGGATAAAACCGAGTATTCTTTTTCCGCTTTAAAATTTTTATTGGAAGGTCAATAGATATAAGAATATAAAAAAATACTTTGTATTATGGGGAAAAAGTTGTTTGAAATTGCTTGTCTTTAAAAAAATGTTATAGTAATATATTATATGCGTGTTACGCAAAATCAGATATTATACCGGAGGGTAATCAAATAATGAGTAACTTAACAACAGACAGAATCCGTAACGTAGCATTGATCGGCCACAGCGGTGAAGGTAAAACTTCTCTTGCCGAAGCTATTTTGTTCAACGCAAAGGCAATCGACAGACTCGGCAGAGTTGACGATGGCAACAGCACAATGGACTATGATCCCGAAGAAATTAACCGTAAAATATCAATCGGTTTGGGTATCGGTAACGCAAAATGGCAAGACCACAAAATCAACGTTCTTGACACTCCCGGCTTCTTCGATTTCGAAGGCGAAGTAATCGCAGCAATGCACGTTGCTGACGGCGCCGTAATCGTTACAAGCGCAGGCGGAACTTTGACCGTTGGTACCGAAAAGGCTTTGGACCTTGTTGCAGAAAAGAAAAGACCTGCAATTTTGTACGTAAACGGCGTAAACAAGGACAATGCTGACTACGTTGCAACCGTAAACGCAATTCGTGATGCCGGCTACAAAAAGGTAGTTATGGCAGAAATCCCCGTTGTAGAAGGTCTTAAAGTTGTGGGCTACGTAAACGTTTTGGACGGAAAAGCATACAACCTCGCTGGACAAGAAATGCCTATCCCCGCAAAATATCAAGACGCTTATGAAGAAGCACGTCTTGAAATCGTTGAATTGGCTGCAGAAACCGACGACGACCTTATGATGAAATACTTCGACGGTGAAGAACTCACTCACGACGAAGTTATCGGCGGTTTGAAAATTGCTATCCAAGAAGACAAGGCAATCATCGCAGTTGGCGGTTCCGCAAAAGATAACGCATTGGTTACCAATCTTATGAACAATATTATCAACTTCTTGCCCGCTCCCAGCGCTGATGCTTCCAAGCCTTTCGCTGCTCAAGTATTCAAAAGCGTTGTTGACAAGTTTGTTGGAAAACTTTTGGTATTCAAGGTATTCCAAGGTGTTGCATCTTCCGGTGATACCGTTACCAACAGCAGTGTTGATCGTCCCGAAAAGTTCGGTACACTTTACACCTTAAACGGCAAAAAGCAAGAACCTATCGACAAGTTGATCGCAGGTGATATCGGTGCAGTTGCAAAATTGTCCTACACCAACACCAACCACACTTTGTGCGCAAGCGACAGCGTTGTTGTTTTCGACAACATTGACTTCCCCACTCCCGTAATCTCCTTCGCAGTATGCGCTGCAAAGCAAGACGACGACGAAAAAGTATTTGCCGGAATCAACAAGCTCCTCGAAGAAGATTGCACCTTTACTCTTGCTAAAAACGTTGAAACCAACGAAATGCTCCTTTCCGGTTTGGGCGAAGCACAACTTGATATCGTTTGCAAGAAAGTTAAGAATAAATTCGGCGTTGACGCAGTTTTGAAAGAGCCTCGCGTAAACTACAAGGAAACCATCAGAAGAAGCGCAGAAGCAGAAGGAAAGCATAAGAAACAATCCGGTGGCGCAGGTCAATTCGGTGTTTGTTACGTTCGTTTCGAGCCCGGCGCAGAAGACGGCGAATTCGAATTTGTTGATGCAGTTGTTGGTGGCGCAATCCCCAGACAATTTATCCCCGCTGTTGAAAAGGGTTTGAGAGAAGCAGTTAAGAAGGGCGTTTTGGCAGGATATCCTATGGTAAACTTGAAGTGTACCGTATTCGATGGAAAATATCACCCCGTTGACTCTAAGGAAATCGCTTTCATCACCGCTGCAAAACTCGCTTACGCTGACGGTGTTGCAAAGGCATCCCCCGTATTCCTCGAGCCTATCATGGACGTAAAAGTTACCGTTCCCGAAAGTTATTTGGGCGACGTATTGGGCGATATGAACAAGCGTCGTAGCAGAATTTTGGGTACCGACAGCGTAAACGGCAAGCAAATCATCCACGTTGAAGTTCCTCAAGCAGAAATCTTGAAGTACGCTACCGACTTGAGATCTATGACTCAAGGTCGTGGTAAGTTCACCGTAGAATTTGCTCGTTATGAAGAAGTTCCTCAAAGCAACTCCGCTAAGATTATCGAAGATGCTAAAAAGCGCGCTGAAGAAGACGCAAAGAAATAATTTCGATTCAAATTCGGGGGTCGCAATCGCGACCCCTTTTATATAATAGGATAATATAAGACTATAATTCAGTCGATTAACAAAATTATGGAAAGAGATAATTATAAGAAAAAGCAAGGTTTACAAAAGAGAAAGGATTTTAAAAAAGAAAAATCCTCTTTTGACAAAAAGGAAGGTAAAAAACCTTATCCTCAAAAGGGTAAAAGCAGTTATCCCCAAAAGAGTAAAAGTGATTTCGCTAAAAAAGACAGCGCAAAAGGTGGTTATGGAAAAGGTGAAAGCAAACTTGCTCCTGCGTCAAGCGTAAAGGGTGATTGGACTAAAAAGGAATTGCCTGCGCTTTCTATCAAAGGCTATGACAACCTTTTCAACGGTGTTGCACGATTTGAGGGACACACTTATCACGTAAAGGGAGCGATTGACGGCGAAAAAGTCAGCGTTATAAGGGATAAAGAGTTTGAATACAACTGTCGTGTTTTCAAGGTTTTATCCGCAAGTCCCAAAAGGGTAAAATCCCCTTGCCGTTTTTCCAACAGGTGTGGAAGTTGTTCTTTGTTACATATCGAGTATCAAGAGCAACTTTCAATCAAGAGAAATTTTGTGCAAAACAAATTGAAGGATTTTTGCGTTGAAGTAAATCCTTGCGTGGGAAAGGAAAAATATATGCGCAACAAGGTGCATTTTGCCTTCCATCGCAACGCATCCGGCGTAAACATAGGCTTTATTGACGAAACAGGACACAACGTTGTGGATATTCCCACTTGTATTCGTCACGGCGACTTTTATAAAAAGGTTTACAGATGCTTGCGCGATTGGATAGTCGTTGCCGACGTCGACGTTTATATCCCCAAATATGCAAAGGGCAATTTGCGTTTTGCGGTAGCAAGGTGCTTTGGGGACAATCTTTCCTTGACTTTGGTAACAAGGGAAAAGAAAGTTGAAAAAGCCGACCTTCTTTACAGTATGCTTTCAAGACAATTTAGGACTGTTTCCTTGTGGCAAAACGTAAACGCTGAGTATTCAAATAAGGTCTTTTCTAAAGAGTTTTATCACCTTGACGGCGAGGAAAAACTTTCCGCCTCAATTTGCGGTATAAAATTCTCCTTGGCTCCCGACTCTTTCTTTCAAACAAACACGGATATTGCGCAACAAATTTATCAGGCCGTAGCAAAAGAGGCCGAGGTTGTAAAACCAAGTCGTATCATAGACGCTTTTTGCGGAATCGGCGTAACCTCCGCGCTTTTTGCAAATATCTCTCCCGAGGTAATCGGACTTGAAATTGTTCCTTCTTCCATTGAAAATGCAAAAGAACTTGCAAAAAACAACGGTTGCGAAAACCTAACCTTTATCCAAGGTGACGTAGGGGAAGAGCTTGCAAAACTCCCCCCAAAGGAGAATACTCTCATTTTCCTTGATCCTCCTCGCATGGGTTTAGGTGAAGGGGTATGCAAAGCCTTACTATCCCACAAGCCCGAGCATATAATCTATCTTTCATGCAATCCCGAAACTTTGGCAGATGACCTCAAGCTTCTTGCAAATGACTACGTCATAACCTCGGTAAC
>JAEDHM010000082.1 GCA_016296985.1 Clostridia bacterium | reverse complement strand
GTATATCATCACGCCGTGGCGTGTATGCGGTGCCTTCCCAGGAGATTCTTCGCTTCGCTCTGAATGACAGTATGGGGTGGGTACTTACCCACCACTCTCATTTTATCCTCATAAACTCCAACTCTCTCGTCTCATGTTTTTATTCTCTTTCTTTTTATTTATCGTTGTTATAATATGTTATATTTGGCGGTTCTTTGATTTTTTTGCATAGTTCCTTGGTTAGACCTTGCGTACTTTCGTTTATTGACAAGAAAAGGGCGGTGTGTTATCCTAAAAAGAAAAAAGGAAAAAGGTTATGTCAAAGGTTTTAGTTATATCCGCAAGCCCTAGAAAGGGTGGCAATTCAGACACTTTATGCGACGAATTTATCCGTGGCGCGCTATCTAGCGGACACGAGGTTACAAAAATCCGTCTTGCCGAAAAAAATATCAACTATTGTAGCGGTTGCGGTCAATGTTTCAAAAAGGGCGAATGCTCTCAAAAAGACGATATGCAAGAAATTTTACCTCTTTTTGAATCGGCTGATTCCGTTGTCCTTGCAACTCCCGTTTATTTCTATTGCATGAATGGTCAAATGAAAACCTTTATAGACCGTTGTTGCCCTGCCTACGAAAAACTTTCAAACAAAAAGTTTTACGTTATCGTTACCGCAGCGGAAAAGGCAAAGGACACCTTTGACGAAACTATGGCGGCTTTCAATGGCTTTTTCCGTTGTCTTGACGGCGCTGAAGTGGTAAAGGTTATACGAGGTATGGGTGTTTTCCGCCCTCACGAAGTAAAAACTTCAAAGGCCATGGAAATGGCGTTTTTAGCAGGTGAAGATTGCTAGGCTTTTTCTTCTTTCTCCTCGGTGGTAAATACTAAATTCAGTTATCCGCTGTGATAAAATCTTGTATTCCATTCCACTATCCCTCTGACCTTTTAAGGATAGAAAAAAGCTGAATACCTTCTCTTGTATTGGGTTTTGACTCTAAAATTTTATCCTTTTGACTGATTTTGAGAAAATAAACAAGGGCGCAGTTGCGCCCTTTTTGTTATCCTCGTTGGCAAATACCGCCTCTTTCCTTTCTTTTGCAAACGTAATATGTATTTGCGAAAATTCCCTACAATACGGATAAATTGAAATTAACTTTCTATTTTACCCTTTCTTTTGTTAAGTTTACAAAGGGTAAAATTACCATTATGTTTTTGAAAGGAAAGGGGAATTTGTTTTTTTACGAAAATCTTTTTATCACCGTCAATGCAAAATGGAATTTCCTCGGACAATTCGAGCAATCCTCGGTTAAATGGTAAAAAATCCATATTCTTCGAGTGGTATTCTTTTCCAAAACCTAAAAAGAAGGCGCGAAACAAGGGGAAGAATATTTTGATCTTTCCTAAAAGGTTTGTTCCCTTTGGACTTTTTATCAAAAGGATATGCCCCTCCTCTTTTTCCGCCGAATAAAGACGATTGAAGGGAAAACCAAAGCAGTATTTGGATTTGATTACCAAAATAAGGGTGTATTCCCCCGAATAGGTCTTTCCTTCTTTTGAAAAGGTTGCTTTGATTTTATGCACCTTGTATTCTTTCAAGGCTTGAAGGCAATAGGCAAGCCGTTTGCACTTTTTCTTCACCTCTTCCTTTGCGGTATAGCCTATTGAGGTAAAAGTGCCACAGGCGAGGACGTAGCCAAACCGCGCCCCGTCCGCTTGACCGGTTACAAGGGCTTGCCCTTTTCCCCTTTTGTAGCAGTGAGCCTTGTCGTTTAGCGTACCGCAAGGGAGATAGAATATATCCTTTGAAAGATTGCTTTCACGGTTTAGGGCAACGTTGAAAGTACCGTCCCCACCGCATATAAACAAGGCGTCGTGAGAGAGGGATAAAGGATTGTCCTCTTGCCAAAAAATTTGATAGTCCTTGAGATAATTTTCCACCGCTTGTTTGGGTATTTTTCTTCCGCCATAACTCTTTTGATTTACGATTGCAAGGCAACTCTTCATACTGTTATTTTACGGAAAAAAGGTTTTTTATATTCCCAAAGTTATCCACCGCTTTATGTGGATAAGTGGCAAAGTTATCCACAATTCCACTTTTTTACTGTGGGTAAAAAGGAATTTTTCCACAAAAACTGTGGATAACTCTACCAAAATACTTGTTAAAATACACTTTATCACTACTTTGTAGTGATAGATTTTCAAAAGGATGTATTCTCCATTTTTCGCCAATAGTTTTCCACAAAATTTGTCCAATCGATGTACCAATTTTCCTTATATTATGTTATAATATATACTGACTAGGTACATATTCGCACCCACGTCGCGCGAGCGTATGCGCCCTATATGCGTTTTAAAATGCTTTACGGCTTTTTAGAGGAGGTAAAAAATATGGCAAGACAAAAAGCAGGAAGATCAAAAGGCGGTAAATGTTGCCTTACCTGTCTTATAGTTTGCATTATTTTGGCAATTCTTTTTGCGGTGGCTTTGGTTGTCGGCGCAAACTTTGCTTTCAACAAGTTTGTCAGTCCCCACCTAGGCGGAGTCAAACTTTCCGAGGTATGGCCCTTGATTACGGGCATTTTCAAGGCGGACGAAGATAAAATCGTTACTCAGCCCTATTCAAGCGACGACCTTTACGGCGAAAAAGGTTTTTACAGCAACCTAAACAACGCTTTGTTGCAAAAACCCTATACCGCTGAGGAAAACAGGGATTTGTATATCACCGAAAAGGGTGAAGAAAGTTGGAACGCTCTCTCTCCTGAGGATCAAAACGCTTTGAATAAAGAGGATTACGTCAAGGAGAAAGGTGAAGAAAGCTGGAACGCTTTAAGCGAGGAAGAAAAGGGCAAGGTAAAATATTACCGTATCAACGCTCAAACTCTTTTAAGCGTAGTCGACCTTGAAGGCGCAGTTGGTGAAGGCACCGTTGAAGAGGCGGCCTTTGCCGGCGAAGTTGAGGAAGAAGGTGGCGAGAATATGATTCAAAACCTTGCAAAACAACTTGTTTTCGACTTTGCGACCATTACAAAATACTACCCTTACGACGACGAAGACCTTGACGGAGAAGGGGTTACTGCCGAGGAAAAGAAGATTTACAACCGCAGTATCACCTCTTTTACCATAAGCGGACAACAAGTCAGCGCTCTTATCGCCGATATTATGGAGCAACTTTTGGGCGTAGGCGGAATTTTCAATTCCTCTCTTGCCGGAACCCCTTTTGACGGGATTGATTTGTCTAAACTTTTGGAAATCCCCCAAGTTTTGGTTGAAAACGACGGCGAGAAAGCGGATAGCCTTACCGACGAACAACTAAACTCCGATACTCGTTTGGGACTTACCCTCAAACTTAACCTTGACACCGCCATAAGCGAAATCGTTAGACCTATGTTCGAGCAATACAACGTGCCCGACATAGCCATGAAGGCGGTAAACACCATTTTACCTAAAAAACTTTTCCTAACCGCTTGCATCTATCCCTTTGGCGAGGGAAAAGAGGCTTCTTTAAGCATAAACAACTATGACAAAAAGCAACAAAAGACCTTGGCTAAAATCCTCAACGCCTTGCTTGGCGAAACCTTCGCAAGCATGATGGAAGGGGAAGAAGCCGCCGAGGCAGAAGAGGGCGCAACCGAGGCTGCAAACACCCTTATGCTTTCCATAAACGATATGGCAAGAAAGACGTTTGACGGCGTAAGAAAACTTGTCCCCATGAACTTCGTTGCCGACGGAAGCCGTATTGCTTTGAAGATGGACCATATCCAAGCCCTTCTCAACGTTGCAGGTCTATACGACGTTGAAAACCCCACCGCTGAAAGCAACATCACCCCTCACATGTTCTTGTCCGCCCTAAATGGTATAGCCAACGGCTATAACGAAGAGGATGCCGATTATATCGCAAACCTCTCCAATAATCACAAGGGCGTTTACTGTAGAAAGTGTTTGAAGGAAAGCCGAGAATCTCTTATGAAAAACCAAATTTCCGAGGGCGTATACCGTTGCGATTACTGTAACGACCAAAACGCAGGTTATTCAACCACCGACTTCTTCCTTTTGGACTTAGAATCAAAGTACGCAATGGACGAGGGCGCAATGGCGGGAAAACCCTTCGACCTCAACGAGGATTCTCTGGGTAGTATTACCGACAGTATAAACCTTGCTAATTTGATCTATCTCACCGATAGCGAAACGGATACCATTGAAAAGGAAGAGCTTGCCAATGAAAAACTTAGGGTAAAACTTGGCGACCGCTCTCTTGCTCACCTTCTCACCGACACCCTTTTAAACATGAAAGTTGCAGGGGCTGAGGAAGAGGAAAGTAAAAGCAATCCCATTATGGACGCTATATCGGTAAATCGCATAAAGATTTTGGCAAAAAGCGGTAAGGACGTAACCAATTTCAGTTATACCGTAACCGAAGGGGAAGGGGAGGCCGCTCACGAAGTAACCAAAACCCAACCTTACGCCCATATCGAAGATACCATTTTCGACGTAGTAGCCGAATTGAATATCAAAAAGTTGTTAAACGATATGACGGCAGGGGAAGAAGGCGCCGAGCCTAATCCTCTTATCGCATCTCTTACCGACGCTATGCCTTCCTTGTTTATTTTGCAGTTGCAAATTACGGTACGCGAAGGCTTTGTAAGGACTTCTACCATGCCTTCCGGCGTGTATACTAAAGAGGTATTCTACCGTGATTTCGGCAACGCCGATGAGGGCAACCAAAACGGCGTTTCGGTAAACAAGTTTGATATAAACCGCACCCAAAAACTTATGTCCACCCTCAAGCTTTTGATCTCAAAGTTTGCAGGCGAAGAAAGCGCTTCCGCTTTGGACGTAGATCAACTTTTGACCACCATTTCCGACACCTTCTCGCAAGTGTTTACAACCCTTGAGAACACCTTGGGTAGCGACCTTTATTTCAAGGGCGGAGAGGACGGCGACAACGGCGCTATTATTCTCCCCAACGTTTACGAGGTTGTAAGCGGTTTGGTTTATCGTGTCGAAAAGGAAAAGGCTGAGGATATCCAATTGGTAAAACGCCTTTCCGCAAAGGAAGTAAGCGACGTTTTCGCAGGTATTTACAACAACGGTATCGCAGTTTACGACGTATTGCCCGTAGGCGAAGGCGACTACGTTTATATTGACGGCAAGTACTATCTCTTTGACGAGGGCAATCCCTCCCATCAAGGTATTTCCCGTTATGATATTTCCGCAAGAAAAATCACCCTTTCCCAAAACGGCGACAAGGTTTGTATTGACGGCGAATATATCGACTACGACGCAAGCAACCCCTCTCATCAAGGATTGACAAGATATAATATCACCTACGCCGAAGTACCCGAAATTTTGGATACCGCCGACAGTAAGGTGATTATAAAGGCGAGGAAAGAAGACGGCGACAACTTCCTTGCCGAACTTTCCTCAAAATACTATCTTAAGACTACTCTTACCGCCGAAAAACTTTTCGGTGACCAGTCTTTGGATTCTCTCTTTGGTGCCGACAGTTTAAACTTTAAGGAAGAAAACGGCTTGTACACCGACAAGAGAGATATTGAAGACTTGGCAGTTTCCCTAAGCGGTCCTGCCCTTGCCGGCATACTTAACGCAAGCGGTGTGCTTGAAGGTACAGGTCTTGCCGAGGCAGGAGAAGAATCCACCTCTCTTATGGGCGGATTAGAAATTTTGACCGCCGACTTCCGCTCTCAAGATGGATTTATGTATCTTGATATCGAGTTGCGCGCAAAATTAGGCGCATCTTCCTTGGGTAGTGCAGGTGGATTTAATCCTGCAAAATTTATCCCCGAATATCTTTACGTCACCGCAAAGGTTATGGTTGACTCCCTTGATCCCAACTTTGCAAATCAAAACGGCGTTTATCAAATTGATACCGAGGGCGCTTTCGTTTCAATGGGCGGAGAATATATTGCCTACGATAAGGAGAATCCTTCTCACGGCGAGTTGACAAGATACGCTTTCCGTCCCCGTTACGAAACAACCGTTGTGGTAAACAAGATGAGCGAAACGGCAAACAAAAACCTCTTCTCGGTTATTTCCGCATTGGCAGGGGATTCCTTTGACACTCAAAGCATTTGCGACACCGTAAAAGATTCTCTCGAATCTGCTTTCAGTCAAATCACCGACTATATCCCCGTAAGTTATTACTACGACAATATCTCAAACGGCGATAGCATGGTTTTAAGCGACCTTTTCGATTCTCTCAACAGTATCAGTTTCAAGCAAGACAAGGATAAGGCTTTGGAAGAATTGCGTAGCCAACTTGCAGGCTTGTCCGATCCTTTGGAGATTGAGGCGAAAGAGGCTGAAATAAAGGCGAAAGAAAGTGAAAAATATGCAAGCGACCCCGTAGAAAATATAGAATTGCGCTCAAGCCTTCAAGAGTTTGGTAGAAATCCCATTTCCCAATTAAAGATT
>JAEDHM010000081.1 GCA_016296985.1 Clostridia bacterium | reverse complement strand
TATTTTGTATATATGGATGCATCAACAGGCAGTGAAATAAACATTTTGCGAGTACTCGACAGCGACAAAGGTATGTTGCTTGAATAAAAGTTCCCTTGCGGAACTTTTTTACTTTATAAAGGGGAAAAGAGGTTGGCAAGGATTTTTTTATTTTCAAAAAGTCATTGACTAAGATATTACTTTGTAATATAATTAACAAGGTCGTTTTCGACTTTTTACTTTGAAAGAAAATCTCAGGAGGTCAATATGAGTATTACAAAAACCGTAGATGGAAATACCGCTGCTTCCCACGTTGCCTATGCGTTTAGCGAAGTTGCAGCAATTTACCCCATCACCCCTTCTTCCCCCATGGCGGAAGTTGCAGACGAGTGGGCTGTCCAGGGACAACAAAACATTTTCGGCCAAAAACTTCGTTTGGCAGAGCTTCAATCTGAAGCAGGCGCAGCAGGCGCTGTTCACGGCTCTCTTTGCGCAGGTGCTTTGACAACCACTTTCACAGCAAGCCAAGGTTTGCTTTTGATGATTCCCAACATGTACAAAATCTCAGGCGAGTTACTTCCCTGCGTATTCCACGTAAGCGCACGTGCTTTGGCAGCACACGCATTGTCCATTTTCGGTGATCACGCCGACGTTATGGCTTGCCGTCAAACCGGTTTTGCAATGCTCGCATCCGCTTCCGTACAAGAAGTAGCTGACTTGGCTCTCGTTGCTCACTTGGCAACCTTAAAATCAAAAGTTCCCTTCTTGCATTTCTTCGACGGTTTCCGTACCAGCCACGAAGTTTCTAAGATTCATTTACCCGAATATGACGAAATCAAAAAGTTGGTTGACATGAAGGACGTTGACGATTTCCGTGCAAGAGCATTGAATCCCGAGCATCCCGTTCAAAAGGGTACCGCTCAAAACCCCGACATCTACTTCCAAAACCGCGAAGCTGCAAACAAGTACTATGATGCAGTTCCCGCAATCGTAAAGAAGATGATGCAAAAGGTTAAGTCCATCACAGGCAGAAGTTACGATTTGTTCGACTACGTTGGACATCCCAAGGCAACAAAGGTTGTTGTATTGATGGGAAGCGGTTGCGACACCGTTGAAGAAACCATCAACCACCTTGCTAAAAACGGCGCAAAAATCGGCGCAATCAAGGTTCGTTTGTATCGTCCCTTCTCCGTTAAAGATTTCGTTAAGAAGATCCCCGCAACCTGTAAGTACATCAGCGTTCTTGACAGAACTAAAGAACCCGGCTGTTTGGGCGAACCTCTCTACCTCGACGTTGTTGCCGCTTTGAAAGAAGCAAAAATGACACACATCAAGGTTCAAGGCGGACGTTATGGCTTGGGCTCTAAGGAATTCACTCCTTCCATGGTAAACGCTGTTTACAAAAACATGAGACGTGGCGGTATCAACCACTTCACCGTTGGTATCACCGACGACGTTACCTACAAATCCCTTCCCGTTACCGAAAGCCTCGACGCTGCTCCTGCAGGAACTAAGAGCTGTATGTTCTATGGTTTGGGCTCTGACGGTACCGTTGGCGCAAACAAAAACAGCATCAAGATCATCGGTGACCACACCAACAAGTACGCTCAAGGTTATTTCTCTTACGACAGTAAGAAGAGCGGTGGTTTGACCATAAGCCATCTCCGTTTCGGTGATGCTCCTATCCACAGCCCATACCTTATCGACCACGCTGACTTCGTTGCTTGCCACAACCAATCTTACGTTTTAAGATACGATATGCTCGCAGCAATCAAGGACGGCGGTACCTTCTTGCTCAACAGCATTTGGACACCTGAAGAAATGGAACATCAACTTCCTGCTTCCTTGAAAAACCAAATCGCTCGCAAGCACGTCAAGTTCTACACTCTCGACGGTCTCAAAGTTTTGCAACAAATCGGTGCAAAACGCGGTGTAAACACCGTAATGCAAGCCGCTTTCTTCAAACTTGCTGACATCATTCCTTATGAAGAAGCTGAAAAGTATATGAAGCAAGCAATCAAAAAGACCTACGGAAAGAAGGGCGACGCAGTTGTAAACATGAACTATGCTTGTGTTGACAACGCAATTGCAAACCTTGTTGAAGTTAAATATCCCGAAAGTTGGGCAACCACCACCGAGGGCGCTGCTCCCGTAAAAGTAGCTGACAACGACTACTTCAAGACCTTCGTAAATCCCATTTTGGCTCAAAAGGGTGACGATCTCCCCGTTTCCGCTTTCAATCCCGATGGTATGGTTCCTACCGGAACAACCAAGTACGAAAAACGCGGTGTTGCAGCTTTCGTTCCTCAATGGATTCCCGAAAATTGTATCCAATGTAACCAATGTGCTTTCGTATGTCCTCACGCAGCAATCCGTCCCGTATTGCAAAAGAGCGAGGTTCTCGCCGACAGACCTGAAGGTTTCGTAACAAAACCCGCTACCGGCGTTGCAGGTTACGAATACAGAATGCAAGTATCTCCTATGGACTGCTTGGGCTGTAAGGTTTGCGTAAACGCATGTCCTTCCAAGAACAAGGCTTTGGTTATGAAACCCTTCGCCGAAGTTCAAGCTTCCGACGAACGTAATTGGGAATATTCCGAAACACTTCCCGAAACTGATGCTCCTATCAGAAGAGATACCGTAAAGGGTAGCCAATTCAACAAGCCTTTGTTCGAGTTCTCCGGAGCTTGCGCAGGTTGCGGCGAAACTCCTTACGTAAAAGTTATCACTCAAATGTTTGGTGACAGAATGATAGTTGCAAACGCAACCGGTTGTTCCTCCATCTACGGCGGTTCCGCTCCTACCTGTCCTTACACCACAAACGACAAGGGACACGGTCCTGCATGGGCAAACAGCTTGTTTGAAGACAACGCCGAATTTGGTTATGGTATGAACTTGGCAGTTCAAGCTCGTCGTGTTGCAATCAAATCCAAGGTTGAAGCATTGAAGGAAATCCTTGCAAAAGATTCTAGCGAATGCGCAGCAAAGGGCGTTGAAATCTGCGACAATTGGCTCAACACCATGGACGATGCAAAGGCATCTCAAGTTGCAAGCGAAGCAGTTGTAAAACTTGTTGAAAGTTGCAAAGATTGCGGTTGCGAAGCAGATGCTCTTTGCCAAGAAATCTATGCTGACAGAGACTGCCTTGCTAAAAAATCCATGTGGATTTTCGGTGGCGACGGTTGGGCATACGATATCGGTTACGGTGGCTTAGACCACGTCTTGGCTTCCAACGAAAACGTAAACGTTTTGGTTTTGGATACCGAGCTTTACAGTAACACCGGCGGTCAATCTTCCAAGGCTACTCCTACCGCTTCAATCGCTAAGTTCGCTGCAGGCGGAAAGCGTACCAAGAAGAAAGACTTGGGTATGATGGCAATGAGCTATGGCTACGTTTATGTAGCGCAAGTATCCATGGGCGCATCTCCCGCTCAATTCTTAAAGGCTATTTTGGAAGCAGAAGCATACGACGGACCTTCCCTCATCATTGCTTACGCTCCTTGTATCAACCAAGGTCTTAAGGATATGGGTAACAGCCAACTCGAAGAAAAGAAGGCAGTTGAATGCGGATACTGGCAACTCTATCGTTACAACCCTGCAGTTCCCGAAGGAACAAATCCTTTCACTCTTGACAGCAAAGAACCTACCGGTGATTACAGAGAATTCTTGCTTTCTGAAAACCGTTACGCTCAACTCGTTAAGATCACTCCCGATGCTGACAAACTCTTCAAGATGAACGAAGAAGACGCAAAGGGTAAGTACGAAGGCTATAAAAAGCTTGCAGGAAAATAATTGACCTCAAATCATAAAAAATAGGAATGGACTTGTTCCATTCCTTTTTTTATTTTCCTATACCATAAAAATAAAAAAACTTGTCATTGATTTTACGTCGGCAAAATTTTTTTGAGAAAAAATAAAAATATGGGACAAAAATTCTTTTACTTTTGTTGTATATAGTGAAAACCAAAAAAAGGAGAGGGCACTATGAAAAAAGTATTATTTGTAATTATCCTTTCAATATTGACGTTAACCTTTCTTTTTACCGCTTGCTCCAGTGAGTTCGGCGGATATAAAGATTTAGGAAATTATTACGCTCCTACCGGGGGAGATAACGCCTCAAACGCAGAAGGAGGAGAGGTAAGCGGTGAAGATTATACCGAAATAAAAGAAAACGACTTTGTGGACACTTCAGTTACCACCGAAAGTTATTTTTCCATTGATGCCAACACCGCATCCTATCCCAACGTTAGGCGGATGATAAACGAAGGAATTGAGAAAATTCCCAAAGATGCGGTAAGGGTTGAAGAAATTTTAAACTATTTTACCTATGATTACAGCACACCTACAAACGGCGAGGTATTTGCTCTCACCTCATCCATTTTCCCCAATCCCTACAACAGTGAAACAAAACTTATGTGTATAGGACTTGCTACTGAAAAGGTTGAAATGGCCGAGCAACAAAACAATATTGTATTTCTTATTGACACAAGCGGTTCAATGTATGACGAACTTCCTCTTGTTCAAATAGGTTTCAAACTTCTTGCCGAAAATCTTAATCCCACCGACCGTGTTTCCGTCGTCACCTACGCGGGAAGTTCAGAGGTTGCTCTAGACGGTGCCTACGGCTATGAAACAGACAAAATAAAGGCGGTAATCGAAGATTTATCCGCAGGTGGCTCTACCGCAGGCTGTAAAGGTCTCCAAACCGCCTACGAAATCGCAGGGAAACACTATATCGACGGAGGAAACAATCGTGTTATCCTTATGACGGACGGCGACTTCAACGTGGGCATTTCTTCAAATATAGGACTTGAAAACTTTATAAGCGAAAAACGTGAAAGCGGAATTTTCCTTTCCACTTTCGGGGTAGGATCGGGCAACTATCAATCATCTAAAATGGAAACTTTGGCGCTTAAAGGCAACGGAACTTACAGCTATATAGATTCAGTTGCCGAGGCGAGAAAGGCACTTGTCGAGCAAATCGGCGGTACCTTGATTACCGTTGCAAAGGACGTAAAAGCAGGCGTGTACTTCAATCCCGACTACGTTTCAAGCTTCCGCCTTATCGGGTATGAAAATAAACTATTGACTCAAGAAGAGTTTGAAAACAACGCCACGGATGCCGGTGAGTTGGGAAGCGGACATACCGCAACCATAGTCTATGAAATTAAACTTACCGAAGCAGGAGAAAATTTGACCGAAGGCAATTTTGCCGAGGTAAAAATAAGGTACAAAAAACCGTCTGAAGGGACAGACGCCGTGTCATCCGAGCAAGTTTTGCCAATTACTGCATCCAGTTATCACAATCAACTTACCTTCGTTGACAACTTTGTATCCTCAGTTATCGAATTTGCTCTCGTCCTTCGTCAGTCTGATTTTGTTGCCCAAGGCAATATTGAAAACGTCATTGCAAGGTTAAATCAGTTGAATTTGGACAATGACGAGGAAAAACTTGAATTTCGTAATCTAGTAAAATACTACCAAGAGAGATACACTCACCCTCTTGAAAACTAAAAGAAAAAAACAAAAATAAAGGCGTTAATCAATGGATTAGCGCCTTTATTTTTGCATATGAACCTAAAATTTGCATAAATTTTCAAAATTATTTGCAATAATTTTACTATAGTGCTATGATATTAAAAATGAATTTTCACGGAAATAGGCTGATTTTTTTGAGTAAAACGGTTGAAAGTTTTGCTATTTCGCCTTTTATCGTGCAAACGTATAAAAATATAGGAGTAGGACTATGGCTGTAAAAAAGTTTTTTGACACAAAAAAAATCGTTTTACTTGCGGTAATGCTTGCATTGACTATCATTTTCTGCTTTGTTCCGATCAGTTTCGGTCCGGTTACCTTGGCTTTTATGATTTTACCTACGTTGATCGTTTCTCAAAGTCAAGACTTTTGGAGCACCGTAATAATTGGTTTTTTGTTGGGTATCGTAAACTATATCGCTTGGTTTACCACAAAGGCAGGTTTGCTCCTTGCTCCCATTTTCCAAAATCCTTTGGTTTGTATTCTTCCCCGACTTCTTATCGGTGTTGCCGCATGGTTGGTTAGAAGGGGACTTTCAAAAGTTTTATTGAAGGCAAAGTTTAAATATAACGAGGCAGGAAAAGAGGTTATCGTAAACCGTCCCCAACTTATTGCAGCCGAGCAAGGTATCTCCGCTGTTGCAACTGCAATCGGCGTAATCGTAAATACTCTTTTCGTAGGCGCTTTCACCTTGATTTTCTTCAACGGCAAAACCCTCAGCAACGGTCTTACCATTGACGTAAATTATATTCTCGCTTGGTTTGGTCTAAACTTTGGCGTTGAAGTCGTAGCCTTCTCCCTTATCACTCCTCCCATTGTGTTGGCATTGAAGAAAGCAAAACTTATTCCTCAAGAAACTTATGCTAAAAAAGTTTACGTTGGCGATCCTCTAAAAACACCTGATGAAAACGCAGATATTTGC
>JAEDHM010000080.1 GCA_016296985.1 Clostridia bacterium | reverse complement strand
AGTGTTGCGGAAGGCGAGCGTTGGGGCTTTTTGATAATTGCCGCGGTCTTTGCAATTTTGGGTACTTTAATGTTCCAACCTTTGGGATTTGTCGTTAAAGAAAAAATACCTCCGTCTGATAAAAAGTATACTCTTAAAGACAACTTTAAGATTATGTTTTCCAACAAACCTTTCAGACAGTTACTTATTTCCGGCGTTTTAGGAAGCACAAAAATGTTGATTGCAATCGTTGCAATGACTCTTGTTTCCTATTACTTTGCAAGTAAAGATGCAGGACTTGCCTTCGTCTATTTACTTTTATTGGGTGGCGGTTTCTTTGCCGGTCAGTTTGGAAGTATGGTGGCAGTACCTGCGCTTAAAAAGAAGTTTAGTACAAAAAAACTTTACAACTACAGCAATATTATCGGCGCAATCCCTTACGTATTGATTTTCGTTCTTTACTTATGCGCACCTCACAATCTAACCGATTGGTGGGCATTGATTATTTGTTTTATTCTCTTCACCTTGTCCGGCGCTGCCTTTGGAATCCCTACCGTTTTGCAATCTACAATGATTGCATCTTGCGTAGACTACGAAGAGTATAAAAACGGAACGCGTCCCGACGCCGTGTTCTTTGCAGGACAAACTTTTGTAACAAAATTGCAGTCAGGTATTGCAACTATAATTTCAGGATTGGCTTATACTATAGTTGGTTTCTCTGATGCGAGAGTAGGCGAGGTAAACGCTTTTATCGCAGCAGGCGGTATTCCGAGAATAACTCCTCAATATGACAGTTTTATGATGGTTTTGTTCTTCATAGTATCAATCCCTGCCGCAATAGGTTGCCTTCTTTCTATTATTCCCACCTGGAAGTATGCGCTTGATGACGACGAACATCAACGCATCTTAAACGTTCTTGCTGAACGTAGACGTAAAAGAGAACTTGGTATTTTTGATGAAGAAGATTCCACAAGCGCTGAAGACGTGAAAAATCCAACTTTGAAAACCGATGAGATACCTGTTGAAACACAAGAAGTTGCTTCTTGCGAAACTGAAGAAAACGCTGAAGAGGACATAACAGTCGATTCGGAATAAAGAAAAAATAAAAAGGGCCTCGGCCCTTTTTTTATGTTATTTTTTAAGTTTGAATAATTCTAACAGTTCAAGGTATTCGGGAATTCTTTCTTCTCGTATGGGATAGCTTGAACCATCATTAAAGAAGAGTAAAGTTGCATTTTTAATTCCGTGGTATTCCCTTTTGAATTCCACTTTCGTTAATAACCCGTTTTTAATTTTCTTTTTGATTATTCCGTGATAATTGTAATACATTCTTTTAGTATTAATCCACGATTGAAGAATATACTAGTTTGTGTTTTGCTTTTCTATTACTGCCAACATTGACGAGTTGAATCCTGAAATAGAGTTTTCAATGAAGTAATCGAGTACTGCAAAATTGTGCTTGGTAATTTCTCCCAGAAAATTTTCTTTGTTTACAATACGGCATGGCAATCTTTCAAATTCTTGGTTATCTTTCAAAATAATATCACCGAAAAGGTCGTGAAGGTCGTCATCAGACATGTGCTTAACACCGTCGCCCATTGAAGATATAATCGCTATGCCTTTTGGATTGAGATGGTTGAAAATAAAGTTGTAAAATCTATCTCTATCCTCTTGTAAAACAAACATGTGGATTACCGAATTTGCAATTACTATATCGTAACTATCATGGTGATTGTTGTTCAATATATCTAAAGTGAAAAATCGGTTTTCATCAAAATAATTGGATTCAGCTTTCGATTTACACCATTTTATTGCAGAAGGGGAGACGTCGCTTGCAAAAAGGTTGTATCCTTTTGAAAGTAAATGAATAGCATTGCAACCTTCTCCACAACCTATTTCTAAAATCTTATGATTATTACAAGGGGTATATTTTTCAATTAGAACTTCAAAAATAATATCAGGTGTTTCGTCCGACCAAGCTTTGCCTAAAACTTGATGGGATTGCTTATATCGTTTTTCATAAAGTTCGTAATACTTCATTTTTTGCCTCGAATTGAAATTATCTTATCAATGATAACATATAGCATCACTCAATACAAGTAATAAGCAAAAATTGGGCTTGACCTTTTTGAATAAATGTTATATAATTTACAAGTGAAATAAAAGGAGGTTAATTATGAGCAAACTTTTGATTGACACCGATTGTGAATTATGGTTCACTTTAGAACCTGAACTTAATGCAACAATCATTAAAATGCCTTACACCATTTGTGACAAAGAATATTTTTACGACAACGGACGAACGACTGACTTTGACGAATTTTATAAATTGGTGCGCGCAGGAAACATGCCTGTTACTTCTGCACTAAATCCTCAACAATATTTGGAAATACTTGAACCTCTGTTTCAGGAAGGAGAGGATATGTTATACATTTCTTTCAGCGACCAACTTTCATCAACGTTCAATCATCTTGAAGTTGCTTTAGGACAGTTGAAGGAAAAATATCCCGGTGTAAAGTTTACTCGTTTTGACACAAAAAACATCTCTTGGGGTGCAGGTCTTCAAGCATATTTCGGCGCAAAGTATTTTAACGAAGGTCACAGCATCGAAGAAACCGTTGCTTTTCTTGAAGACTTTACAAATCACGTATCCGTTTGCTTTATGGCAGATGATCTTTTCCATTTGAAACGCGGTGGCAGATTGACAGGATTGCAGGCAACAATGGGCACGCTTGTTGGTTTGAAGCCTATGTTGAACGTAACTACTGAAGGTAAACTTTCCGTTATCGGTAAGGCAATCGGCGCAAATAAAGCACTCGCTTTCTTTATGGACAAGTTTAGAGAAAAAGCGGATATGCTAGATAAATATCCCGTTGTTATCATAGATGCTGACAACAAAGAATTTGCTGAAAAATTGAAAAACAAAATCCTTGCGGAATATCCTACCGCTAATATTTGGAGATACCCGGTTGGCCCCGTTATTGGAACACACTGTGGTCCCGGTACAGTAGGATTGATATTCCCTGCAAAAGAAAGATAACGTGAAATTTCCGCTTATCATTTGATTAGGCGGATTTTCTTCTATAAAACACAAGGTAGTTACTATGGGATTAAAATTTCGCGGAGGGGTACATCCTTCGGACAATAAAAACCTATCAAAAAATTGTCAACTGGAAGAGTTTCCACCCGTTGACAAAGTATACATTCCCTTATCACAACACATTGGAGCCCCTGCAAAAGAGTGTGTAAACGTAGGTGATAAGATTTCTTGCGGTACTTTGATTGGACAAGCTTCGGGTTTTGTATCGGCAAACGTATTCTCTTCAGTTTCAGGCACCGTGGTTGGGTTTAAGATGATGCACAATGCAAGTTCTCAAATGGTAAACCACGTTGTTATTGAAAATGACAAAGAGTATAGAAAAGAATTCTTACCTAGGCTTGCAGAAATCACACCTGAAACAATTAAGCAAAGAGTTTTTGATGCCGGTATAGTTGGAATGGGGGGCGCAACTTTCCCTACTCACGTAAAACTTTCGCCAAAGGACAAAATTGATTATTTGATTATAAACGGAGCGGAGTGCGAGCCCTATATCACTTGCGACTACCGTCTTTGCTTGGAAAAAGGGGAAGAGGTGATCAAGGGCACCGAATACTTGATGATCGCTTTAGGGGTTGAAAAAGCGTTTATTGCTTTGGAAAAAAATAAAGCTGATGCAGTTGAGCATCTCAAAACTATAACAAAACCCAATATCGAAATAGTTTCACTTCCCGTAAGATATCCTCAAGGATCGGAAAAACAGTTGATCTATGCCGTAACGCGTCGAAAGGTTCCTTGCGGTGCTTTGCCTGCAAACGTAGGAGTTGTAGTTGATAACGTTCACACTGCATATGCGGTTTGGGATGCTGTTGATAACTGTAACCCTTTATATAAAAGGGCAATGACAGTTTCGGGCAAGGCATGTAATCCCAAAAATTTATGGGTGGACAACGGCGTTACTTATTCAGCCATATACGATTATTGCAAAATCGAACACGTAGAGCTTTCGAAGGTAATAAGCGGTGGTCCCATGATGGGATTTTCTCAACAAAATCTTGAGCCCGCAACAGGAAAGGGAACGTCATCACTTTTGTTTTTGACAAAGGATGAATTTTCTATATGCAATCCTTCTCCTTGTATAAATTGCGGACGTTGCGCAAAACATTGTCCTATGAATTTGATGCCTATGTTTTTGGATAAGGCTTCTTTGACTGACGACGTTGCAACGCTTAAAAAATATGGTGTTATGAACTGCCTTGAGTGCGGTTGTTGCAGTTATATATGTCCTGCAAAGCGTCCTTTGGTGCAAAGTATAAAGCGTGGAAAAAGTTTGGTTAGAAAGGAGGAAAAGAAATGAACAAATTGATGGTTTCAGTTTCACCTCACGTTACCTCAAACTCTTCAACACGCAAGATTATGCTTGACGTGTGTATTGCTCTTGTTCCTGCTTTGATCGCCGGCATAATCTTTTATGGGTTCTACGCTTTGTTTCTTGTCCTACTTTCTGTTGGCGCATCGGTATTAGGGGAATTTTTATATAACTTGATTCGCAAAAAACCTCAGACGGTTGGGGACTGCTCGGCAATCGTTACTGGGCTTCTACTAGGATTGAATTTGCCTGTTACCGTACCTTTTTACCTGCCTATCGTGGGTGGTATCTTCGCAACTATGATCGTGAAGATGCTTTTTGGCGGTATTGGTAAAAACTTTGCAAACCCTGCAATTACTGCAAGAATTTTCCTTTTGCTTGCTTGGACTTCGTTTATGACGAAATTCGTAGCACCTATTGATATAAATAATTGGGGCAACGAGTGTTTGAAGTTCTTTAATTGCGCATTAAACGGCGGTGGCGAGTGGATAAACGGAATTGCTTCGGCGACTCCTCTTTCAGCGTACAAGGCAGGAACAACTGATTTGAATTTACTTAATATGTTCTTGGGAAATATAGGTGGTTCAATTGGAGAAACTTGTATACCTGCGCTTTTGTTTGGTGGTATATACTTAGTCGTTAAGAAGGTAATTGATTGGAAAATTCCTACGATATTCATTGGCACAACCGTTATCTTTTCATTGATTTTTGGTGGTGTATCCTCAGTTTTACCTCAATTGCTTGGTGGCGGACTTTTTATCGGCGCATTTTTCATGGCAACAGATTACTCCACCTCTCCAAATACAAAATTGGGTGTTTGCATTTTTGCCTTTGGGTGTGGTTTCTTAACTACGCTTATAAGATTTTTCGGCGGATATCCCGAAGGTGTTTCTTTCGCAATATTGCTTATGAATATTCTTACACCTCTTTTAGATAAATGGATTGTTCCCAAACCTTTTGGTTACGTTAGAAAAAAGAGGGAAAAGAAAAACTCCAAAGTGGTTGCAGATACCGCAAAGGAGGGTAAATAAGTATGAAGAATAAAGAGGCCAACAAACAACTTACTTTGGATATTCTCAAAACCGTTGCAGTGCTTTCCATAATCGCAATTATTGCAGGTGCTTTGCTGGGCGTAGTAAATTATTTCACCCAAGTTGACGAAATGGAGCTTTTGACTAAAAAGATTTCTGAGTCGGGCATCTATCAAGGGGATGGAGATTTATCCCCCATTGAAATAGGAGATGGCAACAAATTTGTATATCACGTATTCAAATACGAAAACACCTACGTCATCCATTGCGGAGGCGACGGTGGTTATAAGGGTGAAGTTCAAATTTTGATGAATATAACCGACGGTAAGATTGTAAACGTACAAAAATATTCATCAAACGAAACTTATACAAGCAAGGTCTTTGCTGAAAAGTTTCTCACGCCTTTTTACAATAAAGATTTGACTGAAGTGCAGTCTTTTATTATGGTCAAGGACAAAGCGGATGAAGATAAAGAAATTTCCGCTATTTCAGGTGCAACTAAAAGTTCTACCGCAGTTTTGAATGCAATAAATAACGGAATTTCTTGGTATCTTTCCGAAGGAGGGACTAATGAATAACAAATTGACCTCAAAGTTGAAAATTGTTAAAAACGGTATTCTTACCGAAAATCCCACCTTTAGGCTTGTTTTGGGGACTTGTCCTACGCTTGCTATAACCTATTCTGCATTTAATGGTTTTGCTATGGGTATAGCGGTTATATTCGTTTTATTATGTTCGAATATGCTTATATCCTTGCTTAGAAAAATTATACCGGATAAGGTTCGAATTCCTGCATTTATCGTAATCATAGCAACCTTCGTAACATTGGTTCAAATGGTTGTGAAAAAGTTTTTACCCGACTTAAACGAGACGTTAGGTGTGTTCTTGCCCCTTATCGTTGTAAATTGCGTAATCCTTGCTAGGGCAGAAGCGTTTGCTTCTACAAACAACGTTTTCGATTCGGCCTTAGATGGAATAGGTATGGGGATAGGTTTTACCTTAAGTTTGTTCATCATTGGATTTATCCGTGAATTTTTGGGCGCAGGAACCATATTGGCGGGATTTTTTGGAAACGGTTTTTCTGTTGTTGCAAATGAAGATATGGCAATGTCTATTTTTACTATGGCACCCGGTGGCTTTTTGGTTTACGGTTTGTTGATGGCTTTGATGAATTTTATTTCCGATAAACAAAAAGAAAGAGCCGTGGCGAAAGAGAAAAAAGCGGTTGCTATGCAATCGGAAGGGGAGGTAACAAATGAATAATT
>JAEDHM010000079.1 GCA_016296985.1 Clostridia bacterium | reverse complement strand
TATTCCCTCAATCCCCTCGACGGTTGCCCGTTGCAAAAACTCTTTCACAAAATCCGCTTGACCTTTAACGGTTATTGGATTAGGAGCGGTAAAGCCAAATTCCTTCAATGCATCTTCCCCAATTACCAATCGCATGCCGTTTTCATTGAGCATATAGGGTTTTAGGGTAAAGCCATAGCCCAATTCCATAACCATACGAGGTTTTCCAAACTTTTTGCAGTTTTCCATATTGGCGAAAAACTGATCGGGGGTGCCGTGCCAATAAGGATAATAAGATGCGCCGATTATATCGTAATCCACGCCGTATTTTTCCATATTGGTAAAAAACTCGGTATAAACTTGTTGGTCGTGGCTACGCTCGAGATGAAGGATTAATTTTGCATCGCTTTCCTCACGGCAAGCCCTTGCTCCTGCGGACAAAAGAGCGCAAAGGGAAGAATAGTTTCCTCTTTCTCCCTCTTTTTCGATAAGTCGTCCAATAGGCCACAAAATACCGTTGGTAATTTCGTTTCCTATTTGAATATAGTCGAGGGTTATCCCCTCCGACTTGATTTTTTGCAAGGTTTCCTTGGTGTAGGTATAAACCGCCTCAACCATTTGTTCAAGGGAAAAACCTCTCCACGCTTTGGGTATCATTTGTTTTGCCGGGTCTGCCCAAAAGTCGCTGTAATGAAAATCCAACAAAATCCCATATCCCAAACTTTTTGCAAGGTGGGAAAGTTTTAAAAAGTTGTCAAGGTCGCAAGTACCTGCAAGATAGGGAACGCCTTTTTCGTCATAAGGGTTATTCCACAAGCGGATACGCATACAGTCAACGCCGTTTTCATGCAAATCCTTCAAGGGGTTTATCAAAACGCCGTTATCGTAGTATTTCGCCCCCTTCTCAATCTCTTCAAGATAGGTTGAAACGTCAACGCCTAAAATCATTGTTCACCTCTTTTATGTGGTTGGAATTTCAAGGGCTCGTTATCCTCGCCAAAGTCCACAACCCTAAGTTTTAGGGCGCGATAACGGTACCTTGCCATATCGTTTAGGCGAAGTACGGTTTCCTCGTTGCCCGAAAAACTGCAACGAAGGCAATAATACTCCTTCTTTTCCTCGTCGTAAAACATATCTATATCAATATCCCTCATAAAACAAGAGGGGCATCTGAAGTTTAGTTTGCCTTTTTTACTTTGAGCCATGTTCTAACCTCTCCTTTTGTCAAAGTCTTTTTCACGCTAAGCTTGTAAACGGGAGAGAAAGCGATACCTTCCTCAACCTCGGCGCAGTCAATCTCGCCACCCATTTCAACCCTAGTGGACACGGGGGGAATATCTACGAAGGCAACGCCCTCTCCTTTCAGCTTTCTGCCAAGGTAAGAGTATTGCATATTTTCCTCGCCTACGCCCAAAATCAGCGAACTCATATCCGCTTGATATTCGGTAGTACCAAAAGCGCCTGTGAAATATTCTTCTATGGTAATTTCCTCGCCCTTAAGGTCGTTTAAAATTCTTCTTTCGGTGATAATCTCGCCACTGCCGTCCTTTATGGTGATAACCGTTTGAATATCAATATCCAATCCGCCCAAGGTAATGGTTACGGGGTTTGCCACAAGGGAAACGCCACCCTCAACACGTTGATATTTTGCCATGGTACGGCACAAACACAAGTCGGCGCTTTCTCCCTTGTAACTTACCTTGCAAGACTTGATGGTACCTGCTCCTGCATAGTGGGTGAAAAAGCCTGCTCTGTAGTTGATTTGGATAAGATAAGGATAGGAGGCGTCGTAAACGTTTTCGCTTCCGATACCCGTCTTTTGAGGGATCCTTGCCACGTAGGGGCGAAGGTCGATCATTGCGCCACCTTGATTGAAGTCGAAACACGTACGCAAAGCGGGGTCGGCGTACCAGAAATATTCTTTGTCGCTTCCGTACAAGATATCCTTCCACAAAGCGCACTCGCCACGATTATAATCGGGGTGGGTTTCACGGTAGAAGTCGGCAAATTCCGCCATGGTCATATCAATCAACTTACCTTCTTCTTTCAACTTACCGTAATACTTCATACCGTCGTCGTAAGACTTTGCCAAAAGGGAGTAGGGAGCCTCCCAACGACCTGCCTTGTTAAGCCAACCGGGACCTACGAACATCATATTGTAAGCATAGCCGTCGTTATATTTTTCCAAATGACGGTATTGGTCAACAAGGTTGTAAAGATAGGGGTATTCTACGCTATCCCCGTCGTGGTAATAAATCATACCGCGCAAAACGTTTTGAGGGTGGGTGCCAAAGTTTGAGCCGTTTCCGTCAAAACACGCCATAAGATCACGGGATAAGTGAGGTATCGCAACGATACCGCTGTCGTCCTCTTTATCCTTTGCCGGACAGTGAGAGTTTACCTTTGAGGGAATCCAAGGATTCCAAGGTCCGCCGTCCATAAAGGTGTACCAAGAGTTGTTGCAGGTGTGATAGGCTTTCGGGCCTTCTTCCCAACAAGTTGCAACGGCGCATTTTACCGAGGGATATTTTGCCTTGATATAGTTGATCGAAAAGGCGTCCATAAAATAACTTCCCGTAGAACTTGGATAAAATCCAAAACTCTTGAAAAACTTTTCAAAGACGTCGTCGATAATTTCCGCTTTGGTTTTGTCGTCAAACATCCAAATGCAAAAATCTTCAGTCTTGTATTTCTCCCTAAACTCTTTACAAGGCAAGCCCAACAAGGACAAAGCGATTTCGTCGCCGTATTTTTTGTTGTACTCCTTTGAAAGGTCGATAATCTCTTGAGAGAAAAGAGAGGCGTAGGTGATTTGTATGGTGGTTTTCAAACCGTATTTGTGGGCGGTATCCTGTTGAAATTTGAAAATTTCTAAGGACTCGTCCTGTACTCCCTTTGCTCCACCCAAAGCTTTTTCAGCGTATTCGGGGGAAAGTTCGGGACGGTGAATAATGTTTACAGCAAATTTTTTCATAAATTCTCCCTGCTAAGTTTAATTATTTGAGTATTACGCTTGTAAGTCCGCTTATGGTAAGAGTATTGCCCGACAAAGTAGCCGTACCCTTTCCGATATACACGCAAACCGTGGTAAAGTTGTGGCCAAGACCATTCTTTGCAGTTGAAAGGTCGATGGTGATTTCCTCCTTTGAAGCGTTGTGGAAGATACCTGTCTTTCCGCCTTGATAATCTACCATAAATCCACCGAAGGACTTTGCGTCGTATACCAAAGCGCTGTAGTCGCCACGAGCAATTTCGGGATAGGTATGGCGGATTGTCAAAAGTTGACAATAATGGCTGTATAAACTGCCTACCACGCCTTGTTGATCGGCAACGCTACCGTTGACTTGACTGCTTGCGCCATAGGTAGAGCCAATGGGATTTTTGACGGTATCCCCGTCCCCCCAAAGCATTGCCAAACGGCGGTTTGCATCAGTAGTTTCACCCCCGCGCGAGCCCTTCATACCTATTTCTTCGCCGTAGTAAATTACGGGAGAGCCACTGCACAAAAGATACATATTTGCAGCCATTTGCATTTTGCCCGAAGAAGGCGGTGTCGAGCCTGCTATTCTGTCCATATCGTGGTTTGAGAGGAAGGGAATAAGCATAGCGTTGGGATTTTTTTGCTTTGCTTTGGTTACAAAATGCTCAACGAAGGTGGTAAAGCCTTCCATTTTGCTTCCGTTAACTACCCTTGCAACTGCGCCTTCCGCTTGCGCCATTGAGAAGTTGAAACAGTTTAAGGCCTCGACGTACTCAAGTATTTCGCTATCACCAGACCAGCACTCGCCTACAAAATAGCAATCGGGCTTGTATGCGTTAAGTTCGCCCATGTACCATTTCCAAAAGTCAACCGACTTGGCAGTGTTGCGGTAATAGATATATTTTATTGCGTCAAAACGGAAACCGTCAATACCTAAATCCAAATAGAACTTTGCTATTTCCAAAGCCTTTTGTCTTGCATCTTCGTTGTCAAAATTCAATTCGGGCATGTTGGAATCGAAGTTGCACTCGTAAAAATGGGGAGTGTTGGGAAGATTGACAAAGGTATTACCACCGGTGTCTGCCCTGTCTTCGATATAGGAATAAAGGTCGTAGTAAGGACTTTCCGTATCCCCGATTTCATGGGCCTTTGTAAAGGCTTTGAACCAAGGGTGAGTTTTCGAGGTGTGGTTGAGAACCAAGTCCAAGATAATTTTTACGTTTCTTTCGTGACAAAGTTCGATCAACTCGGTTAGGTCGTCAAAGGTACCAAAGGCGGGATCGATTGTGTAATAATCGGCTACGTCGTATTTGTGGTAGGTGGGAGAGATAAAGATGGGAGAAAGCCAAATTCCTTGAACGCCCAAACTTGTGGGAGAGTTTACGTCCCCGTTGTTGAGGTAGTCAAAACGATTGATAATACCCCTCAAATCCCCTATTCCGTCTCCGTTTGAGTCAGAGAAAGAGCCTACGAAAATTTGATAAAAGGTACGGTAGTTGTCGTCAATGGTATCCGCCGCCGGAGTATGAGGAGGGAAAGTTGTGGGAGTATCCGTCTTGTCGGCGCAAGCACACAATACCATAGTCAAAATTAAGACGCATACGGTAAGAAGAATAATCATTTTTTTTCTCATAATCTTTTATTCCTTCACAGAGTTGAGTAATGCGTCGTCAATTTTACCCCAAGCGCCGTTTCCTGCGCCTTCGCATTGTACGTAAATACCAACTACGATCTCATCTCCGCTTTGATAGTCTATATCACCGATAACAGCGGTGTTCCAAACGTTGTAACCGCCAAGTTCAAGGGGGGAAGTTTTTACTATTTCGCCGTTTATCTTGACGTAAGAATAGATATTTGTATTTCCGCCGTCGCCACCCATTATGGAAATAGTGTATTTATATTTTCCCGTGGGAAGATCGGTTACGGTTTGTTCTAAGGTAAACTCAACGCTGTTGGTTGCTTGGCTCCAGAAATGATAGTGCCAAAGGCCGGTAAGGGAGTCGGTGGATTTTTCCTCAGCCTTCAATTCGTCCATAGCGCCGATAGGGGTTGCAACCCAACCCTTTTCCCCTTCTTCAAAACTGTAGTTTTGTAAAAAGTTGTATTCAACCATAGAAACGTAACAATGAGCGGTCATACCACCTGCGGTGCCTATGATATCATACTTTTGTACGCCGTCGTTTTTCATAGCGTCAAAGTCGATAGGACCGTAAGGCAAGGTTTCGTATCCTTCTACCTTTGCCATTTGAGTCCACTCAACCTCAACTTCTTGCTTGCTGTTGTCAAGCATTACCGCATTAATCTTTTCGGGCAATAGGATTTGTCCGTTAAGGTCGATTACAAGGTTTGTATCTTCTAAGGCGTTTGCCTTGTTTTCAACTACGTTACCTTCGCGCACAAGACCAAACACCTTCAATGATTCGAGAGGTTTTCCGTACTTATCGAAAAAGGCTTGGTTGTCAACTGCGTTACCGCCGTACCATTGACCTGCATCGTCGGGGTCGTAGTCGCCGGCGTATGATGATGCCCATCCGCTTCCGTGTTTTTCCCAAATGGCAAGGTTTTCTTCATAGGATGCTCCGCCGACTGAAATCCAGGTGCCTTCCCAGTAGAAAACGCCGATACCGTTTTTCATTTTCGCTACGGTGTCAATAACGTCACGAACACAGTTTGCTTGTCCTTGAACGGTGTAGGGATAGTTTTTGGTTACCCCACCGCCCTCGCCTATTGTGTTTCCGTAAAAGTCACTGTCCTCGGCGGTATAAGCGTATGAAACTTCGGCTACCATAACCTTTTTGTTATAGGTATTGGCAACGTTGTTCAAAACTTCGGTCAAGTTTTCAAGGGTTCCGTGCCAATAAGGATAGTATGAAGATGCGAATACGTCGTAGTCAAGGTTGTAGTATGCCAACTTGCTTGCATAATCGGCGTAGTTGGTTACCTTTTCGGGGTTGGCAAAGTGTACTGCGATAAGAGCGTTGGGCAAAACTTCACGTACTGCTTTTGATCCCGATGCCATAAGTTTGAATACGATATTCATCCAAATCTTTTCACCGCACATTTTGCCGTTGGTTTCGTTTCCGATTTGCACCATACCAACGTCAACGCCTGCATTTTTAAGTTTTTGCAAGCAGTCCTTCGTGTATTCGTACAAAGCCTTTGCCTTTGTGTCGATATCCATATTTGCCCATGCTTTGGGAACCATTTGTTTTGCAGGGTCTGCCCAAAAGTCACTATAGTGGAAGTTGACCAAAAGTTTCATATGGTTTTCAGTGGCGCGCTTTCCAACTTTGATTGCGTTTTCAATGTCGCAGTTTCCACCGCCATAGCCGTTTCCTTTTTCGTCAAAGGGATCGTTCCAAACCCTAACGCGGATATAGTTGATACCGTTGTTGTACAAAGTTTTGTAAACGTCGGTTTTCTCTCCGTTATAGTCGTAATATTTTACGCCCGACGCCTCGAGAGAAGGTACGCAAGAGGCATCCATACCCATGATAAAATCTTCGGGAAGGTTCTCAACCTTTTCAACGTACAACGTGTCAGATTCTACGTGTATGGGGGGTGGGGGATTTTTTTTATCTTCGGTATCACAACCGACAAATAAAAATGAAAGTGATAAAACTATTACTAGGGCAATAACGCCGATTTTAAGTTTTCTCATAAAAACCTCCAAAGACGTTTTGATTATAACCTAAAAAATTGTTTTTTGCAATACTTAGTTTTATTTAGTACCGCTTGTCAAGTACCCACCTCATACTGTCATTCAGAGCGAAGCGAAGAATCTCCTGGAAAGGCACCGATTTGTGGTGAAGTTTGCGTTGCAAGTGAAGTTTCACCAAAGGTGAAGTTGCGGTGAGAAAGTGTAATACTCTTCCTTTTTACACCATAATCACGGCTTGCCGTGTATATCATCAGTCATTTATGACTGTATATCATCAACGCTAGTCGTTGTATATCATCACGCTGTGGCGTGT
>JAEDHM010000003.1 GCA_016296985.1 Clostridia bacterium | reverse complement strand
GTTTTTGAAAACCTTCCTAAAAAGGTTGAAATATTGCTTAAAAAAGCGGAAAATCTCGCAAAAGCAACCCCTATCGAGCCGGGCGTTTACGACGTAATCACCCATCCTTCAATCACTGGACTTATTGCTCACGAAGCTTTTGGTCACGGTGTTGAAATGGATATGTTCGTAAAAGACAGGGCGTTGGCAAAATCCTACGTGGGAAAATACGTTGCATCACCCATCACCAATATGCGTGACGGAGCCGCTTCTTGCTATAGCGTAGGCAGTTATTTCTTTGACGACGACGGCGTTTTGGCTCACGATACCCAAATCATCAAGGACGGAATCTTGGTAGCAGGCATAAGCGACCTTGCCACCGCCGGTGTTTTAGGTACCGAGCCTACGGGAAACGGAAGGCGTGAAAGTTATAAGAGAAAGGCTTATTCCCGTATGACAAACACTTTCTTTGAAAAAGGCAGTGACAAACTTGAGGATATGATAGCCTCAATCAAGCACGGATATATGCTTTTCGAAACAAACAACGGTATGGAAGACCCCAAAAGTTGGGCAATTCAATGCGTTGCCGAATACGGAATTGAAATTATTGACGGCAAGTTGACCGACCACTACGTAAGCCCGGTTGTAATGAGTGGCTACGTCCCCGACCTTTTGAAGTCTATATCTATGATAAGCGACGATTTCGTCGTTGAAGGCTCGGGTTCTTGCGGTAAAGGTTATAAGGAATGGGTTCGCGTTTCCGACGGCGGACCGGCATTGAAAGTGAGGGTAAAATTAGGATGAAAAATTTGATTGATATTATAAATAAATACAAAGTAAGCGATTATAAAATCACAGAAAAAACCATCGATTCTTACCAACTCTTTTTCGTGCACGAAAATTTAGAAACGGTAAGACGCTCGGTTACAACGGACAAAAACGTAACTATTTACCAAGATCACGACGGTTTTCGCGGAAACAGCAGCTTCTCCGTTTACGGAAGCGATACTCCCGAAGTCCTTTGCGACAAGGTAGAAAAGGCGATTTCCAACGCTTTGCTTATCAATGACAAGGCCTATACTCTTCCCGAAAGCGAGAAAGAAAGTTTCGAAATCAAAAGCAATATCGCAGAGGTGCCCTTTGATAAATTGGCATCCGACGTTGCAAAAGTTGTTTTCGATGCAAGCCGAAGAGAAAAGGGCGGTTTAAACGCAGTAGAGATTTTCATAAACAAAATCGATATTCACGTCGTCAACAGCCGTGGAATAGACAAATCTCAACGCAAGTACAATATTGAAGTTGAGGCAATCCCCACTTTCAATGGAGAAAAAGAATCGGTAGAGTTGTATCAATTTTACACTTCGGGCGATTATAATCCCCAAACAATTGCCGACTTGGTAAAGGAAAAAATGGCGGACGTCGAGGCTCGCTCCATTGCCACAAAGCCCGAAGGACTTGATTGTAAAATTATCCTCCACTCCGGCGACTTACAAGTTGTTTTTGCCGAGTTAGTAAGTCAACTCAATTATTCTTCCATTTACGGTCATACCAATTTGCACTCGGTAGGAGATGATATCCAAAAGGATTCCACAGGGGATAAAATCAACGTTACCATGCGCGGTGTTTTAGACGGTGTATCCGCAAGTTCGCACTTTGACGGAGACGGTACCAAAATGGTTGATTGCAAGGTTATTGAAGAGGGCAAAATCATATCGGCATACGGCGACAACCGCTTTGCGCAATACCTAGGCGAAAAAGCCACCGGCGCTTTGTCCATTATGGACGTTGAGGGCGGAAAGGAAAAGAAGGTGGATTTAGAGCAAGGCGAATACCTTGAATGTGTTTTCTTCTCAGGCATCCAAGTTGATTTATACGGCGATTATATCGGTGGCGAGGTGCGTTTAGCATATCACTGCAAGGACGGAGTTAAAACTCCCGTAACAGGTATAAGCATAAGCGGAAAACTAAGCGAAGTAATCAACACTATAAAACTTAGTAGTGAAAAGGAAGTGGACGGAAGATATTTCGGTCCCACTATCGCATCTCTCGAAAAAATGTCTATTTATTGATTTTTATTTTATAAAAAAAGACTTGCTCGAAACAAACTGCATCTCAAAAGTGTACAGTAAAAGGGGCAAGTTTTTTTGTTAAGAAAGTAATTTTATAAATAAAAAAAACGGCGGGAACGCCGTTTTTTCTTTTCCGTTATTCGCTTCGCAAAGCGGTAACAGGGTCTTTCTTTGATGCGATACGAGAGGGGATAAAGCCAGCCAACAAGCTTAAGAAGAAGCTTAAGACTATTAAAACCAAGGCCATATACCACTGGATCATAACGTTGATTTCAAATCCAAGGAATACGGTCAACAAGGATTTTGCAATAACTGAGAAGAGCAAGGTGAGTATGATTCCGATTACGCCGGAGATAACGCCAATGATACCTGCTTCGGCAAGGAAGACGTGAGCAACGTCCTTCTTTGATGCGCCCAAACTTCTCAAAACACCGATTTCCTTTGTTCTTTCTAATACCGAAGTATAGGTGATTATGGCAATCATAATAGAGGAAACGATAAGAGAAATTGCAGCAAAGCCTATCAATACGCGACTGATAACGTCAGTCATCGTGGTGGCGTAAGACATCAAGTTTGCCATTTGGTCAACGTACTTGATGGTGCTACGGTTGTCAAGCTTTCTTGTATCGTTGTACTTGTCAATAAGTTTTAAGATATTTTGCTTATTTTCAAAAGAACTTGCATAAATGCTAATCTTTTGAATTTCGTTTTCATTTGCAACGCCCAAGGAAATCAAAAACTCGTTGAAATCGGTATAGGATTTATCGGGAGTAACGATGGTTTTCCAACTTCCTTTTTCCGTTTCTTCCGCTTTAATAACCTTTTGAGTTACGGGAGCTTCTTTCGCTTTTTCCCAGGTTGCTTCCATCAATGCATGAGGATAACCAACGATACTGCTGATACAAGTTGCGCTTACGTTTTTCTTGGGACGGATTACTGCGGTAACCTTAACTTCGATTGCTGAGGGACTTGCAATAAGGTTAGTAAGTTGTCCCTTGTCGTTTGTATCAAAGGTTTGATCGTAGTAATACGTTTCACCGTTGTCGTTTGATTTATAATATACTGCGTCGGGCGCGACGTAATACTTAAGAGCAAGCAAATCGTCAACGGTCAGGTTGCCACTTACGGCGCTTCCTTGCAACGTATCGTTTATATCGGTAATACCTTTCAAGCCAAGACAGAAGAGGGCATAGTCGTCAATTTGGTTGTATTCGTTGACGACGATAGCAATTTCATTTTCTGAGGAAGGCCAACGAGAATCGCCGAGCAAATCGTACTGTTCCGTAAGCAATTCTTGGTTATAAATTTCCGACCAGGTATTTATAAAATCGCCGTATTGTTCGATATAACCCATGATTTGTGTAGGTATTCCTTGAACCGCTCCAACAACGTCCATAAAGGGATCGACCTTTCTAATTTCACCGGCACCGGGTTTGCCGTTTTCGGGGAATTTGTAGAAGACGTTAAACTTTGTACCATAGTCGTAGGAGATTGTACCCCAAGCAGGATCAAAGTTTCGTTCGAGATATTTACTGAAGGTAACGGTATCGTTTTCGCCAAGTTTTTTGTTTCCTGCCATTTCAGCAATCTTGTCGATTATACCGCCGATAACTTCGTGTGTATAAATCTCGTCAGTATTAGGGTATTTATCCAAGTCTTCGGTATCCTCGCGTCCTAGCATATCGAAAATTGAGGATAAGAAGTTTCCACCGCTTTCACCGGTATCGTTTTTAGAAATGGTAAGGGGATAGGTTGAAAGGGAATCTTCTTCCATATTATTCAAATATCCTTTTACACCTGAAGAAATAGCAAGGACTAAAGCGATACCAATGATACCTATACTTCCTGCAACCGAAGTAGCGGATGTTCTCACCTTTTTTGTGATAAGGTTTTTCATTGAAAGCTTGATCGCGCTCTTAAAACTCATTGAAGAGTATTTCTTCTTTCCTTTAGATTTATCTCTTTCCTTTTTAGAGAAAAGACGCAAAAACCAGTTTCGAGCATCGTCGGCTGCAGTAGGTTGTAATTCGGCGCCGTAATTTTCAAATTCTTCCAATTCTTCGGAAGAAACGGGATTAGAGTCGCCTTTCAATTCGCCGTCGGCGAAGTGTATAATTCTCGTTGCATACCTTTCGGCGAGTTCGGGGTTGTGGGTAACCATAATAACAAGGCGGTCACTTGCCAACTCCTTCAAAATGTCCATAATTTGCTCGCTGTTTTCGGTGTCAAGGGCGCCGGTAGGTTCGTCGGCAAGCAAAATTTCGGGTGAGTTTACAATCGCTCTCGCAATGGCAACTCTCTGCATTTGTCCACCTGAAAGTTGATTGGGTTTCTTATAAACTTCGTTTTCCAAGCCAACCTTTTTCAAGGCTTCTAAAACCATGCGTTTTCTTTCCTTGTGATCAATACCGGCAAGGGTAAGGGAAAGTTCGACGTTGGAATAAACACTTTGGTGCATTATAAGGTTATAACTTTGGAAGACGAATCCAACGCTGTGGTTACGATAGGTGTCCCAGTCTCTGTCCTTATATTTATTTGTGGAAATTCCTTTTATTTGAAGGTCACCGCTGTCGTAACGGTCCAATCCTCCGATTATATTTAACAAAGTCGTTTTACCGCTTCCCGAAGGTCCGAGAATGGCGACGAACTCACTTTTTCTAAAATTTACGTCAATTGATTTAAGCGCATGGCAAACATTGGCTTTACCGATTGAGTAATCTTTGGTAATGTTTGTCAGTTTTAACATATTATTCTCCTCTTAGTTGTGAAAGTCGACTTCAATCCTATCGACCGATTAATGATAAGAGTGTTGATTTGTACCTACTTACCATGATTGATTGCTTGTGAAGAAAGCAATTCTGATACATTATACCATATTCGACAACCTTTTGCAAACTAATGTTTTTTAATAAAAAAAACACTTTCAAACTCTCAAATTTAAAACAGTTGCAATATAGTCGAAAAGATGGTATAATCACTTATAATCGGCAAATGTTGCCATATTAAATTCGAGGCATTATGGGTAACTATAATTATAAACGAAATAAAAAACACGGAAAACCAAAACCCCGTACCGAAACTTACAATCCCCCTTACGATGCAGGCGTTTTAGCCATGAGCATTGAAGGGCTAAATTTATCCCCTCATACTTTAACTGCTTTGAAAAACGCAAGATTGCTTACTATCAAGGATTTGGTGGTACGCACCTCTTCTGATATGTACAAAATCCAAAATTTCGGAAAGAAAAATCTGATTGAAGTACAATCTAAACTTTCTATCCTTGGCGTT
Organism: Clostridia bacterium; assembly: GCA_016296985.1. GTDB lineage: Bacteria > Bacillota > Clostridia > Christensenellales > CAG-1252 > JAEDHM01. Next base: position 21,360 of record JAEDHM010000003.1, on the reverse strand, counting down.
GATTTCAAACCTGCGCCCAATTCACCAAAACCCGAGGTGAATGAAAGTACGGCTCCGCAACCTACTCCTTCAAAAAATCAACAAAAAAACGAAAAAGGGAAAAATCCTCAACCTCAAAATACAACCAAGGACAAAACCCAAAAACAAGAAGGACACGGAAAACAAAAGAAGGAAACGCCTGAGGATAAAAACCAACCAAAACCCGAAAAGGGGAAAGAGCACAAGGCTCAACAAAAACAAACCAAAGACAATTCCTACGACAGCAAAAGACTTTTCCCCAAAGGACCTTTTGTGCCTACTCCTCCCATCCCCGAAAAAAAGGATAGTTTTATCAAATTCCAAAGGGCGGGAAAATGGGGCTTTAAGGACGAAAAAGGAAAAGAGGTTATTCCTCCCATTTACGACGAGGTTTTTGCTTTCAAAGACAACTACGCTTGCGTAGAAAAAAACGGACTCTTCGGCTATATCTCTCGCACTAACGAACTTGTGATTCCCTACAAGTATACTTGCGCTTCAAGTTTCTCTTACGGACTCGCTTGCGTATCTTTTGAAGACAAGTGCGGTTATATCGACGTTGAGGACAACGTAATAATTCCCTTCATCTATGATGCAGGCACCGCTTTTGACGAAGACGGCACCGCAAGGGCTAAAAAAGAAGGAAGATGGGGGATTTTATCCAAAGACGGGGCTTTCAGTTTTATCTAAGCCCACTTTTGCAAGTTGTGGTCTTGCCTAAAACACCACAAAAATATTAAAAGGAAACAATTATGCTCAAAATTGAACATTTGTACAAAAAGTATCTAAACTCTGACAGATATTCGGCTCAGGATATCAATTTCGAAGTTCACGAAGGCGACTTGTTCGGCTTCTTGGGACAAAACGGCGCGGGAAAATCCACCACCATCAAGTGTATGGTTGGTATCTATCCCTTTGATAGCGGTGATATCACCATTTGCGGACACAGTATCAAAACTGATGCGGTTAAGGCAAAAATGAATATTGGTTACGTACCCGACAACCATTCAGTTTACGAAAAATTGACGGGCAGAGAATACGTAAACTATATTGCCGACCTCTACGGTGTCGACGAGGCGACGAGGAATGCGGTAATGGACCGTTTCTTGAAGATTTTCCGCTTAGAAAAGGCAGTTGACAGGCAAATCAAAGGATATTCCCACGGTATGAAACAAAAAATTTGTATCATCGCCGCCTTGATCCACGAGCCTAAACTTTGGGTTTTGGACGAGCCTATGGTAGGTCTTGACCCTCAATCCATTTTTGATATTTTAGAAATGATGAAAGAGCATTGCGCCAAGGGAAACACCGTATTTTTCTCTTCCCACAACATTGACTTGGTAGCAAAAATTTGCAACCGTGTCGCTATCATCAACAACGGTCAACTTTGCACCGTCCTTGACTTAAACGAAGGGGATAATCGTGCAAATCTTGAAACCATTTTCAGAGGATACACTATGTCGGAGGACAAGGCATGAACACTTACAAGTCTCTTCTAAGGCTTGAATTTAAGTCGAGATACGGAAACTCCGGTCAAAGTATCGGGGCGCGAATTTCAAAAAGTTTGCCTGCCGTACTGTTCTTCGCCTTAATTTACAGCCTCTACGTTTACGGCGTAAAAGTATTGTGTGAAATGTTCCACTTGTACGAGTTGGAGTACGAATTCCTCTTGCTTTTTATCGCCCTTTCTCAAATTATATTTATTGCTTTCGGCATAAGTTCGGTGGTAAAAACCCTGTATTACAGCGGTGATAACGAACTTTTGTTGAGGTTCCCCGTGTCCGGCGAAGCCGTTTTCGGCGCAAAAATGACATTTTTGGTTGTAATTCAATCGATTATTACCATTGCGGTAATTTTACCTACCTTTATTTTATTCGGTATTGAAATCGCCGCTCCTTGGAATTTTTATTTTTGCATTCCTTTTGTAATTCTCCTTTCAGTTATATTACCCGTGGGTATATCTAATATATTGGCAATACCCTTTATGATGGTTGGTGGAAGGGTGAAAAACAAGTTTGGCGGAAATTTGATTTTCAACGTTTGTTTGGTAGCAGGTGGCTTTGCCGTATATATGGGTATCGTACAAAGCGTCGTAAACTTTTTGCAAGACCAATCCCTCAGTTTCTTCTCTCCCGAAACAATGCAAATGGTTTCCAAAATTCTCAAGTACGTCATTCCTTTCAAATGGTTCGCCGACTTGATGTATGGACAAAATCTTGCAGTTGCAATTCCTTGTACAATCGTGGTAGTTGCTCTTATCCTTTTCCTTGCAATGGTGGTTATTAAAAAACTCTATATGAAAACCATAATCCGCAAGCTTGAAGGTATGACTTCCGCTTTCGTAAAGGACAATTCTAAAAAGGTAAAAATTAAAACCTTCTTTGGTCGTATTGCTGAAAAGACCTATCTCCTTTTCGGTAAAAAGGAAAAGGCGGAAAAGGTAAAGGAAAGATATACTTCCTTGTCAATCACTCCCAAAAACAAAAAGCACAGCGTTTTATATGCGGTTTTCAAAAGAGAGTTCTTGGATATCTTCCGCTCGAAAAACTATTCTTTCCAATACTTGTGCATGGCAGTGGCAGGCCCCATAATGGTATATTTCTGCAATCGTCTGTGTATTTCGATGGGTGAAGCAAGTTTCGCTAAGGATATCGTACCTGCAATTTGTATGGTAGTAATGATGCTTTTCGTTACCATAATCGTGTCCTTTGCAGGCAGTTGCGTTTCAAAGGAAGGGGACAACTTCTACCTTACAAAAATTTCCCCCGTACCCCCATATCAACAAGTTCTCGTAAAGGTCGCGCTTTACTTGGTCGTAGCCTTTGCATCTACAATCATAACCACAATTGTGGTTATCGCAACAGGTCAAATTCGTTATTCCTATTGCTTGGTAATCATGGGTATATGCCTTATGCTCTCCATCGCGCTTACTTGTTTCGCAGTCAAACTTGACATTATCAAACCCTCCTTCCCCATTGGCGGAGACGGCGAGCTTGTAAACGGAAACTTCGCAACTTTCGTGGCGATGGCAGTAGGTCTTGTCCTTACCATAGGTTGTGGTGTCTTTGGTATCGTAGGCATCTATTTTTGGGGCGTAGGATTTACCTTGGGTATGATAGCAACGGTAGTGGGGGCTTTGATGATTGCCTCGGTTTGCTGGTTGCTTATCGGCATATCCAAAAGTTACGAAAAAATTACGCAAAAATAAGGAGGAGCAGAGAATATGAAAAAAGTTATGATCGCAATTTTACTGCTTGTTCCCCTTATAGTCATTTTGACAATGAGCGTTTCAAGTATGATAATCAGCGCCGAATATACAATCGCCATCGAATCTATGGAAATTGTACATTTAGGTGAAAGAATTGATACAAAAACAATTAAACTTGAAGATTACAAACCTACCAACAAACCCTATCAACTGCTGGTAAACTTCTACCCGCGAATGGTAAAAGACAAAAACGTATCCTGGGAATCTTCCGACGAAAAGGTTGCAACCATATCTCAAACCGGCGTTTTGAGGTTTGTGGATTACGGAATGGTAAAAATCACCGTCCGCTCGGAAAACGACGCAACCAAAAGCGCAACTTGTACCTTCTACGTTGTGGGCGATTCTATTGATAGAATTGAAATTTGTTCTTACGACGGCAACCTTTTCAATGAAAAGCTCGAACTTAAAAAGTATCAATCCTATCCTGTTTTAGCAAACGTAGTGCCTAGTACCGCGCTAGGAAATAACAAGGTTGATTTTGCTGTTGAAAATCCCCAAATTGCCACCGTAGACCAAAATGGAATTATCACCGCGTTAGAGGAAGGCGAGACGGTGTTGACAGTAAAGGCAAAGGGCAAAACCGGAAGCGAGGTCGAAGCGAAACTTCCCATTGTGATACGTGGGGAAATGTTGGCAATTTCCGACGTTTTCTACAGTTCAAACGGAAACTTTGCTCTGCAAAATATTTTGTCGGGGGCAGTTACGGACGTTGAAGTATATCCTGCTCTCGGCGTTAAAATCGAGGGTGACACACTTTTCCTTCTAACCGGCGTTGACGAAGCCTACGTAACCATTTACGAAAAGGATAACAAGGCAATCGAACAAAAAGTACTTCTCAAGCGCGCTTTGGATAACGACTTGCATATCAAAAATCTCGAAAGTTTGAAAAAAGGCGTTTGGGAAGAATCTCCCGTATTGCCTATCGGCGGTTCAAATATCATCCTTGAAGTGGTTTCATCCTTGGGTGAACTGCCTGAAAACGTTCAAGTAGTTTGGACTTCTTCAAAACCTGAAATTCTAAAGGTTGAAAACGGACGTCTTTACGGTGTTTCAGATGGTAAGGCCTTTATCACCGCAAGGGCAGAGGGCTATAACGAGGTAACCATAGGCGTTTCTGTTCAAGCTTTTATCGACTTTATCACCTTGGATTTGTCTGAAACCGAAGATAAAGTAGGATTGAAACAAGAAAGAGTTTTCGGTATCTACACCTACGACGGTGAAACCGTTTCAAATAAATTGCCTTTGGTTATCGAATCCACATCTCCTGAAAACGCCCAACAAAACTTCTATTACACTTCAAGTAACGAAGCATACGCTACCGTAAGTTCAAACGGTATAATCACCTTTAAAGAAGCAGGTATCGGTCAAAAAGTTACTATCTCTGTAATCGCAAAATCAAGTTATGGTGTCAATCCTGCTTCCGCATCCTATACCTTCAATTTGGTTGACGGTATAAACTTCGGCTTGTATTACAACTCAACCGACGAAAACGGACAACCTTGCTTGAAAAAATACGGTGAAAACTTGTACGACGAAGAAACAGGAATTTTACCTTCTTTCAAGCCCTACGAGGATATGAAATATCTTATGAATACCTACTGGGAGGACTACAACGAAAGAGGTAAAGCTTCAGCATTGGTATTCCATACCAACGTCTATATGATCAGTACCGAAGAAGGACTTCGTGGTAGCATTGAATTCAACCGTGGTATCTACGGAAACGGACACAAATACGACGGTCAATTCCACATCGAAACACATCCTGACTTCGACTCGTCTTTGTTTAAGTACAAATGCCCCTTTGAAAAGGATCAAAGCGGAAATGACATTGTGGTTGAAAACATTGCATTCCAATGCGCAAAACCTACCGACGCCGACCCTCAAGAAGCCTTCGAGGCATTGAAAAACGGCGGTGGTATAGGATATCAATGTATCAATCCCGGTGACTACGGCGAAAGATGGATAAAATATCGCTACTGTCTCTTCCAATACGCTTATGGTTTCTTCAATATTCGTGGCGGTTATTACGAAATGGAAGGTTGCGTATTTAGAAACACCGCAGGCCCCTCCATCGTAATCAGCACAAGCGCCGAAGAATGGCTTGAATTGAAAATTAAAAACTGTATCTTCTCCAACAGTATTTCTTGCATGTTGCTCGCATCTCTTGGCGACGTTGCTGTACAAGGCGAGCCTAGAAAGTACTACAGTTTACACTTCGAGGGTAAAAGTTACGTTTACAACTGGAAGAAGGTGGACCGAAACGCCGATCCCGCCAACAGTGAAATTCGTCTTGACGTTATTCCCGACGGCGTATTGCCTACCGACGAGTTGACAAACGTAGTCAATTCTAACATAACTAAGTTTATTAACAAGGCATTGCAAAGCGGTAAAAACGATCACTTGCTGTACAAGGGCGTAAACACCTATGACTATTTCAACTTCGCATTTTTGTGTTTGGCACTGTGGGATACCAACAATATCCGAGTTAATCCCGAAGACGACGGCAATCACGATTTGGGCGTAAACGTCTACGGCGAGAATATATCCGTAGACACTATCGACTTTGAAGGGGTTATGGAAAACGCCTTCGTAAACGGTCTTTTGAAAGAATTCGGTATCGATCTTGACGACCCCGAAACAGCATCTCAACTCATAAGTCCCGTTGACGAAAACGGAAACTGGACGACGGCGCAAGGCGAGTCCTTCAATATCGACGACGAAGCGCTTGCAAGATTGCGCGGTGAATAGGAAAAAAATAGAAAGGACCCAACCAATCGGTTAGGTCCTTTTGTTTAAGGGGATGACAACTGCATCTCCTAATTTCTAGGGTAAAAAGTATGTATTAACCGTTGCAACCGCATCTATGACCGTTGCCGATGTTGCCGAAGATATGTCCGCAACCGCAAGCATTCATAAGCAACAAAATGGGCAAAATGTCGCAAAGACAATCGTTGTTATCACCGCCTAAATAGGTCAAAAGAACCAGTATCCACAAGCAGTTGTTGTCGCCACCAAAGCAATTGTTCATATATTCACCTCCATTTTATGTTTAAGAAAGATTTCTTAATTCAAATTATGCGAGATAGAATAAGAGTGTTACTTTGCTTGACAAAGTTTGAGAATGGGTATAAGATGAAAATACTTTATTTTAGGAGCAAAACATGAAACAAAGTTTAACCATGGATAAGTTGGTAGCATTGGCAAAAGGCAGGGGTTTTATTTTCCCCGGTAGCGATATCTACGGCGGTTTGGCAAACACTTGGGACTACGGTCCTTTGGGTGTCGAACTTAAAAACAACGTTAAAAAAGCTTGGTGGCAAAAATTCGTTCAAGAAAACACTTTAAACGTTGGTCTTGATTGCGCTATTTTGATGAACCCCAACGTTTGGGTAGCAAGCGGACACGTAGGCGGTTTTAGTGATCCTTTGATGGACTGCAAAAGCTGTAAATCCCGTCACCGCGCCGACAACTTGATTGAAGATTATATGAAGCGCAAGGGCATTGAAGAAAACATCACCGGTTGGGACAATGCTCAAATGGAAAAATATATTGCGGACAACAAAATCACTTGTCCTATTTGTGGAAACAGTGATTTTACAGGCGTAAGACAATTCAACCTTATGTTCAAAACCTTCCAAGGTGTTACCGAAGATTCTGTAAGCACTCTTTACTTGCGTCCCGAAACTGCTCAAGGTATCTTTGTAAACTTCCTCAACGTTCAAAGATCCACCCGTATGAAAGTGCCCTTTGGTATCGGCCAAATCGGTAAAAGTTTCAGAAACGAAATCACTCCCGGAAACTTTATCTTCCGTGTGCGTGAATTCGAGCAAATGGAACTTGAATTTTTCTGCAAGCCCGGTACTGAATTAGAATGGTTCAACTATTGGAAAAACTTCTGCAAAGAATGGTTGCTCAGTCTTGGCATCAAGGAGGAATCCTTAAAGTTGCGCGATCACGATCCCGAAGAACTTTGCTTCTACAGCAACGCAACCACCGACTTCGAATTCAAGTTCCCCTTCGGCTGGGGCGAACTTTGGGGTGTTGCAAGCCGTACCGATTACGACTTAAACGCTCACATGAAGGTAAGCGGAAAGAATATGGAATACACCGATCCTGTCAGCGGTGAAAAATACGTTCCCTACGTTATCGAACCCTCTCTCGGCGTTGAAAGAATGGTTCTTGCAGTTTTGTGCAACGCCTACGACGAAGAAGAGTTGGAAGGTGGCGACAGTCGTGTTGTAATGCACTTGCATCCCACACTTGCACCTTACAAAGTTGCAGTTCTTCCCTTGCAAAAGAAAGCCTTGGGCGAAAAGGCTGACGAGGTATATCGCGCTTTGGCTAAAAAGTTCTCCGCAACCTATGACGAAGCAGGCTCTATCGGAAAAAGATATCGCCGTCAAGACGAAATCGGTACTCCTTTCTGCGTAACTGTTGACTTCGATACGCTTGAAGATGAATGCGTAACCATAAGAGAAAGAGATTCCATGACTCAAGAGCGTGTAAAAATCGCCGATCTCGAAAATTATATCGCCGAAAAAATCGCTTTCTAATTTAATAAGGTCATAAAAAATCAAAATTTTGCAAAAATCCACAAAAGTCTACAAATCAGCCGTTGTAGACTTTTTTTGTTAACTATCGAAAGAAAATGGGAAAATCAATTGTAATAACCTCGGGAAAAGGTGGCGTAGGCAAAACAACCCTTGCCTCGGCTTTGGGGCTGGCGTTGGCGGAAATGAACTACCGTGTCGTTTTAATCGACGCGGACTTTACTCTCAACAATTTGGATATCGTCCTAGGCGTTGAGTGTAGCGTCGTCTACGATATTACCGACGTGGTAAAGGGCAAGTGTCGATTATGGGAAGCTTTAATCAAATATCCCTACAGTGAAAATCTCTTCTTGTTGCCCTCCGCTCACACCCTAACCGACGAGCTTGACTTGAAAGGATTCGTCAATATCGCCAACGAGTTGAAAAGAAATTCCGATTATCTCCTTATCGACTGTCCTGCAGGCATCGACCTAGGCTTTCACCGAGCTTTAAGCGTAAGCGAAGAAGCGCTTGTCGTGGTAACGCCGACCATAACCGCATTGCGTGATGCGGATAAGGTAATTGGACTTTTGGATAGTTACGGCTTGCGTGGTGTGGGCATTGTAGTAAACAGGGCAAGGGGGGATTTGATTTTAGAGGGGGAGTGTCCTTCTCCTCGGGAAATTTCAAAGCTTTTACGTACTGCCCTTATGGGCTGTATTCCCGAAGACGACAACGCGCTTTTGATGTACAACAATCGAGATACCGATTATATGCAAGCGGTGTATATGCTTGCCTTAACGTTGACGGGCAAAAGAAAACAAGTTTTCGACGTTACGAAAAAATATAAAGGCGTTTTAGGAGCGATAAGAAGGAGTTTAAAAAATCTATGAACCAAACTGAAAGAATAAAGGCTATGCTACTAAAAGACAGAACGGAAACTCCCGACAACTTGGTCCCCGCCATAAAAAGCGAGGTTTACAAGGTTTTATGCGAGTATTTCGATATGGAGCAACCAACGTTTGAATTTACCGTTGAAAGTAACCCAAATGGTGGATATATACTAAAAATTCTAGGCAATGCAAGGCGACTTTATTGGCAAACCCGTCATTGATTTATTTTGTCCAAACACCGTTTTGCCGTTGCCGAGGCATCAAGTCCGGCAAGTTTTCCTATTTGTTTTTCCTTTATTACCCCCAAGGTTTTCCCTTTGTCGTCAAGTACGGTAAAAATCACCCTTTCCGGACGGTTAGAAAGTTTTATAATCTCAGCCAAGGTGGTATTTTCACTTATTTCAATTTTGGATAATTTAGCATCTTTACTTTTTCTAAATATGTGAGAAACTATTTTCCTTGCGTTGAAAAGGGGATAAGCCAATATAAAAACTCCAAAAACAAGAAAGGTAAAATTATATTTTCCACCAACTATCCCTATTACAAAGGCTACCAAAAAAAAGGTGGCAAGTATGGGATTTCCAATCCTACAAAGTTTTTCAATCCCTTTACCCTTAAAAAATGCGGTTATGGCTCGACCACCGTCAAGGGGTAAAACGGGCAAAAGGTTTACTATTCCCAAAATCAAACTTGCAGTAGCAATGCGGTGGGTAAGCGGATAGGTCGAAGGTGCAATCCACCAAAGGGCGGTAAGAAAGATTGCGGTAAGCAAGTTACTCAAAGGCCCGGCAAGGGCAACGAAAGGGGTATCCTTTTTACCCAATTCTTCCTTTGTATAAATGACCGCGCCAAAGGGAGCCAGAGCCAAAGTTCCTTTTTTATAGCCCTTCATTTCAAGGGCTTTAAGATGCGAGGCCTCGTGAATAACCAAAGCAAAAAGGACGGCGCACAAATTACTTGCGCCGGCAAAGAGAGTATACAAAAGTAAAAAAAGGAAAAATAAAGGGTGTACCTTAACCCTCATAATCTACGGAAAAGGCATCTTTTACAGGGGCGAAAACCTCTTCTTCCACACCCAAAAAGTTGATTATCGTAAAGGCGATTGCCAAAACCATCAAAACGGCGAGTTGAAGAATTATAGCGTTATAGGCCCAACCACCTTTCTTTTTGATTTTTCTCTTTTCCACGTTATCATTTTCATAGGTCTTGCTTTCCAAGCGTTTTATTTCTTCATAATCCATAAAAGCCTCCCGAGTTCTAAGGGTAAATCACTAATAAGATATTGCAAGAAAAGGTAAAATATGATATAATCATCAATGAACTTTGTGTAACAAAAAGTATTATAGGAGAGTTTTTATGTACTATTTGGGCGTAGATATCGGCGGTATGAGTATCAAGTGCGGTATCGTTGATGAAAATGGCGTTATTATCGGTGAAAAAAGGACTATCGTTACCCCTACAACGGGCGGAGACGACTGCGTAAAAGGTATTGCCGACTTGTGTCGTGATACCGTAAAAGCAAACGGCTTGACAATGGATGACGTAACCGCAATCGGTCTTGGCGTACCCGGTACCGTTGACGGCGAAGTCGCAACCTTCGTTTCAAATTTGGGTTGGGAAGACTATCCCGTTTGTCAAAAATTGAAAGAACTCGTTGCAAAACCCGTATACGCAGGCAACGACGCAAACTGCGCCGCTTTGGCTGAGTGGAAGTTTGGGGCAGGCAAGGGTTACGACAACGTGGTTATGGTTACCCTAGGCACCGGCGTAGGCACCGGTTTTATCGTTGAAGGAAAACTTTTGTTGGGAAACAAAGGTTCGGGTTCTGAAGGCGGTCATATGATCATCAAGGCAGGGGGTAAAAAATGCAACTGCGGTCTTTGCGGTTGTTGGGAACGCTATGCGGCAACCACCGCTTTGCTTGAAGCGGTTGAGGCCGAAATCGCAAATTGTCCTCAAGGTGCTATTGCTCAAATCGCAAAAGACAATGGCGGTTTTGACGGAAAAACCCTCTTCTATGCTCTTGACAAAGGGGATAAGCGCGCACAAGAAATTTTGCAAAACTACCTTGAAGACATTTCTTTGGGACTTATCAACATTTCCAACATTTTCCGTCCTCAAATTATGGTTATCGGTGGCGGAATTTCAAAACAAGAAAGGGTTGTAAAACCTCTCGAACACTTGATAAACGATTGTGCTTACGGCAATGGTCGCAATCCTTACATAATCGTTCGTCCTGCAACTTTTGGCAATGATGCAGGCATAATCGGAGCAAGCCTTTTGGCGTTGATTTAACATGGATTTCAATCAAATTTTACTTTCAGTTGACAAACCTGCAAGATATGCAGGCGGAGAATATAACAGCGCGAATTTAGACAAGGAAAACGCCACCCGTTTTTGTATTTGCATGCCCGACTTGTACGAAGTGGGTATGAGCAATTTGGGGCTAAAACTTCTCTATCACCGACTTAACGACGAGGAAAAGGTTATTTGTGAAAGGTGTTTCGCCCCGGCCGACGACTTTGCAAAGGCAATCACCGAGGCAGGTTTACCCTTGATGAGTTTAGAGAGTAAGACTCCTCTCAAAAACTTTGATATGGTAGGTTTTTCCATTCAATACGAAATGCTTTATACCAACGTTCTCTATATGCTGGATTTAGCAAAAATCCCCTTTTACGCAAAGGATAGGGGAGAAGAATATCCCATAATCGTATCAGGCGGTCCCTCCGCCGTCAATCCCGAGCCTTACGCCGAATTTATGGATTTGATTATGGTAGGCGAAGGGGAAGAGATGCTTCCGGCCCTTGTCGCCTTGTATCGCGAGCATAAGGAAAGAGAGCATTTCGACAAATGGGAATTCATCCGTGATGCGCAAAAGATAGAGGGTATTTACGCCCCTATGTTCAACACGCCCGAAAACAGAAAAACTGTAAGAAAAGCGGTGGTAAAAGACTTTGATAATTGTTATTATCCTACCGCTCAAATCATCCCCGCAATCGAAATCGTCCACGACAGAGCGATGGTCGAGCTTTTCAGGGGATGCGCCAACGGTTGCCGTTTTTGTCAGGCAGGCTTTTACTATCGTCCCATAAGATATAGAAAGGGTGAAACGGTTGCAAAACTTTGTTGTGGCGTTGCCCTTGACAGCGGTTTTGACGAAATATCTTTAGGGTCCTTGAGTACGGGTGACTACCCCTATCTTGAAGAAACTCTAACTCAACTTAAACCCTTTGTTTCCAAGAGAAGGATCAGTCTTGCCTTGCCTTCCTTGCGTCTTGACTCTTTCAAAGGTGATTTTGTTGAATCTTCAAGGAAAAATTCTTTGACTTTCGCTCCCGAGGCAGGAACGCAAAGACTTAGAAACGTAATTAACAAAAACGTAACCGAGGAAAATATCGAAACCGCAATGCGCGCTGCCTTTTCCCAAGGTTACAACAGTATAAAATTATATTTTATGATGGGACTTCCCACCGAAACTGACGAAGACCTTGAGGGTATTGCTCAAGTTGTTAAAAAAATCCGTTGGATTTTTAGTTCTATGCGAAAAGGTGCTTTGAACATTTCGGTCAGTTGTGCGGTTTTCGTTCCCAAACCATTGACTCCCTTCCAATGGGTACCTCAAATTTCCCTTGAGGAAGTGGAAAGAAGACAAAACTTTTTAAGGGAAAAATTAAAAATCAAAAACGTAGCCTTCCATTATCACGACGGAAAAACTTCCTTCCTCGAAGCAGTCTTTGCCCGTGGTGATAGAAAGCTTGCAAAGGTTATTGAAAAAGCCTACCAACTTGGGGCAAAATTCGATGGTTGGACCGAATATTTTGACTATGATAGATGGATGCAAGCCTTTGACCTTTGTGGCGTTGACGCAAAAAGTTACGTTGCCGAAAGGGATATCGACAAACCCTTGCCTTGGTCCTTTATCGACTGTGGCGTAAGCGAAAGATTTTTGAAGGCGGAATATAAAAAATCCTTGCTTGCTCAAAGCACGCCTTCTTGTTTAGTAAACTGTCAAGGATGCGGAGCATCTTCCTATTGTAAATGTAACGAGGTGGACGACAAATGATAATTTTGAAATACCATAAGAAAGATGCATATACCTATTTGTCCCACATCGACGTTTTACGCCATTTGACAAGGACGATACGAAGGGCGGACCTCACCGTTTCCTTTTCACAAGGTTTCAATCCCCATATGCTTTTGAATATGTCCGTACCTCTCCCTCTAGGACATGCTAGCACTGCCGAATACGTTACTATTCAGACGGATATGGACGAGAAAGAATTCCTTGAAAGGTTTAATCAAAAAGCCCCAAAGGGTTTGTTTGGTCTTGATGCGGTAAAAACCGAAAAAAATCCCAATCTTGCCGGAAAGGTACTCTATTGTGATTACGCTATTCAAACAGAGGGCGTTTCTTCTCAAGCAAAAGAGGAGATTGAGGCGATTCCAAGCAAAAGCGAATACGTTATTCCCTATCCTACCCGAAAAGCCCCCGAGGGCGAAAAGAACGTGATCCCCGGCGTTTTGGCTATGTGGTTTGAAGGTGATATTCTAAACGTACGCGCAGGGGTAGGTCAAGCAACGGTTAGGGCGGATATATTATCACAGTCCCTTGCAAAAATCTTTGGGTTTACCCTAAAGGGCGAGGTTTGCCGTACAAAGCAATACCTTGTAGAAAACGGCGAATTGATTGAGGTAGATATATTCTTGAAAAAATTAAGGGTGGAAAAATGAATTCGGTAAAAACGCTGATAATAGAAGATAACAGCTATACCACAAGATACGCAATTCTTGTTGACGACGAATTGTGGGGGTATGGCGCCGAGTGTAAAGAAGGTGGGAGTACCACCTTTTTGAACAACGTTTACAAGGGCAAAATCGCAAGGGTTGTAAAAAGCCTTTCCGCTGCTTTCGTGGACCTAGGACAAGGTTTGACCGGTTATCTTTCTATGACTCCTCATATGGTAGAAACTTTGAAAGAAGGGGACTACGTTATGTGCCAAGTAAAAAAGGAAAAATTTGGCGCAAAGGATATGGCGGTTGAAATCAGCATCACTTTACCGGGCAAGTATCTCGTATATCTTCCTTACGGTAGAAAAGTAAGCGCAAGCGGAAAGATAAAAGAAGATTGCTCAAACCTCAAAAACCAACTCAAACTTTTGAAAAAGGGGGAGGAAGGCTTTATCCTCCGCACCGCATCAATTTTGGTTTCTCCCGACGAGGTTATCGACGAGGTTGAAGAACTTCGCTCAAGATGGATTAAACTTCAAGAAGACTTCGCAAAAAAAGGGGCAAAATGCGGTCTTATTTACGAAGAATCCTCTCTATTACAACGCCTTTTGCGTGATCACGTCCCAAACGTTGATCGTGTAATTACCGACAACTATCAATTACATCTTGAAAACAAGGATACTATCGAGTATTACGACAGTTCCTCTCTTTGCATTTTTGAAAAATTTCAAACTCAAGGTATGATGGAAACCGAGGCGATTTACCCCAAGGTAAACCTTAAAAACGGATCATTTTTAGTGATTGAGAACACCGAAGCGATGACGGTTATCGACGTCAATTCAGGTAAATTCGTTTCCACAAGTACTCCCGAGGAAAACGCTTTTTCCGTTAATATGGAAGCGGCAAAACAAGTATGCCGTCATTTAATGTTGCGAAATATGTCGGGTGTTATTATCGTTGACTTTATCGATATGCAAAAGGAAGAGCATAAAAAAGCAGTTCTCAAGGTGCTTGAAGATTTTGCAAAACTAGATAAGGAGAAAACCACAGTTCACGGTATGACAAAACTCGGGCTTGTTGAAATTACAAGAAAACGTAGGACAAACCTAAGCGAGGGCATAGTTTTGCACCGTTGTCCCCATTGTCACGGTACAGGAAAAACCTTTACGTCCGAATACCACAGTTATCGTCTTATGGACTTGTTGAGAAAAACCGTTCATTCTTGGGTTAAATCTCTTACCGTAACTGTAAGTCCCGAATTATACGACTACGTCAAAGCAAACAAAAACTACACGCTTTGTTTGAAAGAACTTTTCCCCAAAACTTCAATTGACTTCCAATCCTCTCCCACTGTTGAAAGTTATCTCATAGAGTATAAATAGGATATAAGGATACCTTTCAACCGTTTTCAATCTTCTCGTCTCCTTAGGCTCGTTTATTTTAGTTAATAGACTTACGTGGTTAGACTCGAAAATTACACAGCTTTTTATTCAATACAAATTTAGATATTGAACAACAAAAAAAGCAGGCAAACGCCTGCTTTTTGTTACAAGGTTTTTTAGTCAGCATCACCCATTGAGTCAAGCATTACTTGTTTCTTTTCTTCCTTGCTCATTTTCTTCAAAGAGCTTAGTTGTTTGCTATCGCCGTGTTTTACAAAAATCATAAGGATAATTGCAATTGCAACTGCAACGCCGGCATAGGCAAACAAGTATTTCATACCCCAACCGTCCATTACAAGACCGGCAAGGAAGGGGGTGATCGCTTGCGCGCTCATGGTAGCGGTGTAATAATATCCGGTATATTTCCCGACGTCCTCGGCCTTTGCAAGTTCAACTACCATAGGGAAGGTGTTTACGTTTGCGATAATCAAACCAAAGCCTGCAATCAAGTAGAATGCAGCGAAGACAACCGCTTTAACAATTTCTTTTTCGCCGGGATTTAGTACAAGGAGTAGTAAGATATAGGAAACAACCGCAAGGGCAAAGCCAAGCATAATGGACTTTTTACGACCAATCTTAACTGCCAAAAAGCCTACGGGTATAAAGGCGATTGCCGAAATTGCCATGGATGCAGCGTTGATGATTGATGCAGTACCGGGGCTTAAAAGTAATGCCTTAGTACAATATACCGACAACGAGCTTGATACTGCGTTATATCCAATAAACCACATAAAGATAGATGCAAGGATAAGGATAAACGAGCGAAATTTTGCCCTTTCCAAAGGAGTTTTGTCATAGTAGAATTTGAATAGCTTATATCTTGCCGAATCTTTGGAAGGATCCCTTTTTATCTTCTTATTTCCTTCCGCTTGCTTTTCATTTTCTTCAAGCAATGCTTCCGCTTGTTTTTCCGCTTCAAAGGCTTCTCTTTCCTCGTCCTCATCACTTATACCAAACTCTTCGCATTGTTGACGGCACTTGTCCACAAGTTTACGCTCTTTGACAAGCCATAAGAACAAGCCTAACAAGGCAAGCATCAAAACACCGCATAAGGCGAATATAAGGATATAGTGAGTTGAGGTTATAGGCTCAAACATAAGGATGATGGTATAAACCAGCAAGGCCAATGCGCTTCCTATACCACCGCACAAGTTGATAATAGCGTTTGCTTGCGAGCGCAAGGGTTTTGGCGTAACGTCGGGCATAAGCGCAACGGCAGGTGAACGGAAGGTTGACATAGCAACCAAAGTGAAAAGCAAAAATACCATATAAAGGGCAAGGTTTGAAACACCTTGACGGCTTTTAAAGGTTGCCTCTTGTACCTTTTCGCTTACCATGACGGTCATACCTGCCTCTACGAAACTGGTGTAATATCCGTTTCCTTCCTTTATATCCGAATAAGCAATTCCACGTTCGTTTGTAAAACTTCCATTTTCATCAACAAGTTTGCCGTCTTGTAAGGTAAGAGCCTTTCCGTCATAGAAGTACGAAGTACCGCCAATACCCAAAAATCCCGACTTGCTTTCAAACTTTTCGTCATATCTAATAGAGGTGAAAAATGCTTTCAAAGATGCTTCGTCGGTAGGCTTACCCATCTTTTCTAATGAGTTTTTCAAATAAACCTTGTCAACGTATTTGGTGGAATTATCCTCTTCCCAAAAGCCTTCAAGCGTTGCGCTCATAAAGGCATCGTCGTTGATTTGACTTTGATAAAAGGCTCTTGTTTCCGCCGCCGAATCCATTTGTGTTTTTGCAGAAACGGGCACGAAAACCATAAACACTACCGCCGCAATGGTGCCGAAGAAAATAAAAGGTGTTCTTCTACCAAAACGAGAGGTCAGTTTTCCCTTGCTTTTGTCAGAAAGTCTTCCCATAATGGGCAACAAGAACAGGGACAAAAGGTTGTCAAGTCCCATAATCAAACCTCTTATTGTGTTTGAAAGACCAAAGGCGTTTTCAAGCAAAAGAGGAATTACAAAATCATATGCCGCCCAAAAAAGAGAAATCAAACCAAAAGCAATACCAACCTTCAAGGTTTGGGGGTAATTAAGCTTCAGTTTGTTTTCCGTAGTGGAAACCACAGGTTCTACCGTAGTAGTATTTTGTTCTTTATCCATAAAGTACTCCTAAAGTGTAATTACGATATAAATATTTTACAATACAATATAAAAAAAGTAAATACCCAAAAAATTTTATAAAGGGGAAAAATGCTATTGTCAAAAGGGTGTGGTAAAATGTATAATAGAGTAAAAGGAGAAAGTCATGGCAAAAAGAAAAAAATCCCGTAAAAACAGCAGAGTAGTCTCAAGACTAGTCATTGCGCTTATCATAATTTTGGTTGTCGTAATCGGCGTTTTATTCGCCCTTTATTATACCGGAAATCTCCCCGAAAGTATTTCCGCGCCTATCAAAACCATAATCGATTCTATTTTGTCGGAAATAGATCCCTCTACAAGCAATAAAAAACCTACGCAAAACATAATCGAGCCAAGCGGTATTGCAGAAGGCGACTTGGTCGTTCAGTTTATTGACGTAGGACAGGGCGACTGCATCTACATCCGCTTCCCCGACGGGGATGAAATGTTGATTGACGCAGGCAACGCATCCGGTTCTTCGGGCAGCAGTGAATACAAGGATTCTATGCTTTCTATTTTGGATACTTTGGTTACCGATGATTGTATCGAGCACCTAATGCTTACTCACTGCGATAAGGATCACGTTTCCTATATGGACGAGGTTATCGCAAACTTTGAAGTCAAAAAGTTTTATATGCCCAACGTTTTGGCAGTCCCCACTTCTTCCGAGTGGGCGACCAAAATTAATTCTTTGCCTTCCTCTAAAACTTCTTTGTTTACCGACAAGGATACCGTTGATACAATCGCATACGCCGCCTTCTTCTACGCCGCTTTAACCGAAGAGGATTCAACCTTTGTTCTCAACGTAGGTGATTTTTCCATCACCGGCGAAGGCTATTCACTTGACTTCTATTGCTATGACGAAAGCGAGTGGGAAAACACTCATATAAGCACGGCGGAAGAGAAAAACGCCATTTCTCCTATCGGTATTCTAAATTGCCACAATAAAAAAATCGTCCTCACCGGCGACTCAAACGAAATTAATGAAGAATACTGGATCGAGCATATGAAAGAAGACTACGGTCTCAGTCTTTTGGATTGCGACGTTTTGAAGGTCGGCCATCACGGAAGTTCAACCTCTACCACAACCGAGTTTTTAAACTTTATTGATTGCGAATATGCGGTAATTTCTTGTAACGAGGAAGGCAATACCTATATTCACCCCAGGCAAGACACTTTGGATAGAATTAAGGCGGCGGACTGCGAATTATATCGCACTGATATGCACGGTAGCGTGGTGCTTGTGGTCAACGCAAGCGGTCTAACCTTTACCACCGAGCACACACCCGACAGCGAGGCAATTTGGATAGGCGCAGACAAAGATGCCGACTAAAGTTTGACGTAAAAGAGTTCTGTTTTCGCAGGACTCTTTTTTGTATGATTGCAAGGCGCCGTCAATAAATTTTTTTTCATAGGATACTTTATGAAAATGGAATATATACAGTCTTTGTTGGCTGTATTTTTTTATAATTCCCCAACATACTACCCTTGGGAGAAAATATGAAAACAACAACAGGTTTAATCAGACGAATAGACGAATTGGGAAGGGTTGTAATCCCCAAGGAAATCCGCAGAAGCATGCGACTTAAGGACGGGGAAGAGGTTGAAATCTCACTAGGAAGCGAGGAATTGATCTTAAAAAAATATTCTCGTGTTTCCTCCCTTAAAAGTCTTTGCGACAATTGCGCAAATTCATTGAGTAAAGTTTTAGGCGCCGAGGTGTTTATCACCGATACTAGCAAGGTAGTTTCCTCATTTAAAAATATCGAAAACGAGAATAAAAACCTCACACACCGCTTTATAGAGTTTTTGCAAAAAAGAGAAAGGGCAATCAACAAAGGGGAAGATTGCCTGAGCATGTTTATAGGGCAAGAAAAGGGCAAAGAGCAACTTATTTTACCACTCGTGGTAAACGGCGATTTATACGGCTCTATCGTTGTGCAAGCCGACGAGATAAAAACACAACACGAGAAGGCAACCCAAACGGCCCTTTATATTTTAGTAGGTCAACTTGAAAACTGACAAACGAGTTTCCTCGGTAGGCATATTGGCTCTATCAGGTATTTTTGCAAAAATATTGGGTGGAATATACCGTATCCCTCTTACAAATCTACTGGGCGCCGAGGGGATTGGACTCTACCAACTTGTATTTCCTTTATACGCTCTTCTCGTAGCAGCAACCACTACCGCCATGCCTATTTTAATGTCGAGGGCAGTAGCAGGAGAAAGCGAGGAATACAGTTATTCTCTCTTGTACAAATCCTTCATCTTTTCCACTATTATCGGACTATGCTCCGCTTTACTTTTGACGGCGTTTGCCTATCCGCTATCTCTAGCGCAAGGACAACCTCAAGGATTCTTTGGGTATATTGCCATAGCTCCCTCTTTGATATTCGTACCTTTGATTTCGCTGTTAAAAGGTTGGTTTAACGGACGGCTTAACATGAAGCCCTCCGCCATAACCGCCGTCATTGAACAGGGGGCAAAACTTGCTTTCGGCATAGCCTTCCTTTTGCTTATCAAGGGAGAAAACATATACGAGCGTTCGGCAATGGCTTTGTTTGCCATTACCCTTGCCGAACTCGTTGCATTGATTCCTCTCGTTATATATTATTTCTCAAAAGAGGGAACTTTAAAACGTCCCCCCTTAAAAATCAAAAACAGAGATATCCTCAAAATTTCCGCACCTATCGTGGTGGGCGGTCTTATCTTCCCTTTCATATCTTTTATAGACAGCTTGATTATCGTCCCTTTGTTGAAACTTAAAGGAATAGGGCAGTCTTCGGCATTGTCAAGTTACGGCTTGTTGACGGGAGCGGTAGGCTCCCTTGTCAGTTGTCCCGTAGTGCTTACCGTTGCAATGACTGCGGTTATAATTCCCGTTATTGCAAAAAAGATGAAAGAGCGTGAAATAAAGGGACTTAGGCAAGAAGGATTTTTGGCAATGAAAGCATCACTCTTTCTAGCTTTGCCTTTGTCCTTAGGACTTATATGTTTGGCAAAACCTTTGACTGTTTTACTATATCCTTCTTTGCCTATTCAGTTGAAAGAGGAGACTGCATTGCTTTTGCAAATTTCTTCGGCAGGGATTCCCTTGCTTGCTATGTTGCAAATATACAACTCAATGCTTCAAGCGGTAGGGCAAAGCAAAAGCGCAACCAAAAGTTTGCTTATTGGGGGAAGCGTAAAATTGATTGCTACCTTGATATTGATTCCCACCGTAGGAATATGGGGCGGAGCGGTGGCAAATCTCTTGTGTTATGGGGTTGGACTTTTGTTTTCGGTGATTTTTTACTCAAAATTTACGGGTAGTTATAAAAGTTTGGTAAAAAACCTTGCGGAAATCACCCTATCGGGTGGTATAATGACTTTGGCAGTTGCGGTGATTGATTATATCGTGGAAAATATCTATCTTTCAATCGGCCTATCCCTTATGTTTGGCGGATGCGTATATTTGGCGTCAGCCCTACTGCTTAAAGTTTTTTCCAAAACCGAACTTATGCTTTTACCTTTTTCTAAGATAACGCTTAAAATTTCGGGATACAAGGAGGATATATGATAAAAATAATCGGTTTGGGTACCGACAAAGAGGAAATTTCCTTAAAGGGTTTCAACGCCTTAAAAAAAGCGGATTATATCATTTTCCGCACAAACAAAACCAAATCGGCAAAATGGCTTTTTGATGAAGAAAAGCATATCAGTCTTGACTACCTTTACGACTCTTCCGAAGACTTTGAACAACTTTTGACCGCTTTGGTGGACACTGTAAAAGGATATGAAGAAAAGGGTAGCGTTTGCTATCTCGTTGACGGCGACGGAATTCACGATAGGTCGGTTGCATTGCTTTCCCAAAAAAGCGAGGTGGAAATATACCCCTCGGTCAGTCGGGAAAACGCCACCCAAGCACAGTGCGAAAGCTTTGGCGATTACATAGGAATCAGCGCCTACGATTTTGTGTCGGCGCGCTCCTTTTTAACCCCACGTTTGGGTGTGATAATCAAGGAAATCGACAACAAATATCTAGCAAGCGAAGTAAAACTTAAACTTATCGAACTTTTTGGAGCAGAGGAAGAAGTTTACTTTGTAAACAACGGTAAAGTTCAAAAGGTTTTGGTTGAAGATATCGATAGATTAAAAGGCTATTGCTACTCTACCACAGTCCTTATTCCTCATCGTGATTTTATTGACAAAAAAAGGTTTGGATTCGAGGACTTGGCTGAAATCATTTACCGCCTTCGTGATAAGGACGGTTGCCCTTGGGATCGAGAGCAAACCCACGACAGTATCAAACAATGCTGTATCGAGGAATCCTACGAGCTTATGGAGGCCATCAATCTTGAGGATATAAGC
>JAEDHM010000078.1 GCA_016296985.1 Clostridia bacterium | reverse complement strand
ATTGAAAGGTATTTTAGTATTCTCCGATACCATAAAGGAAACGGCTACCGAGGCAGTGTCATCTATCAAGGAAATGGGTATAAAAACTCTTATGCTTACAGGTGACAATACTCAAAGCGGTGAAAAAATCGCAAGCATTTGCGGTGTGGACGAGGTGAAAGCCGAGTTGTTGCCCAAGGATAAACTTGACGTGATAACCGAATGCAAGAAAAATGGCGAAAGGGTATGTATGGTAGGCGACGGCATCAACGACGCTCCCTCCCTAGCAGGCGCAGATTGCGGTATAGCAATGGACGTACTAAACAGCGATATCACTGTTGAGGCGGCGGATATGGCAATACTTGACGGCGATATGAAAAAGGTGGTAAGCGCGATAAAATTAAGCAAGCGAGTTTTGTCCACCGTAAAGGTAAATATTGCGGTTGCAATGTGCGTAAACTTGATTGCGGTAGTTTTAAGTTTGTTGGGTATCCTAAGTCCTGCAACCGGCGCTTTGGTGCATAACTTAAACTCAATTTTGGTAGTGCTTAATTCCGCTTTGCTTTTAAAAAGAAATAAATAATAAAACACAAAGTGTTTTAAAAAAGTAAATTCATATTCCTTTTTAAAATAAAATATTAGAAAAAATGAAAGTCGAGGGCATAAAAAAAGGTTTGAAAAATTTTCAAACCTTTTTGCTTTTTTAGTGGCTTTCAAACAAAATTCGCATTTTGTTATCAAGGTAGTTGGGAGTAAGTTTTTCAAAAAACTCAACGCAATCTTCAAGAGGAATTCTTTCGTCAACCAAACCGCCTACGTCGATTGCCTTGTTTGCAAGAAGGTTGATTGCGGCAGGGAATTCTTCGTGTCCGTCGCCAATGCCAACAACAGTAAGTTCTTTTGTCAAAATGGTACGGATATCCGCATTGAGCGGATCACCTTGTTTTGTAAGACCGATGATTGCAACGCTACCTTGGTTTTTGGTAAGGTTGATTGCAAGAGAGGGGTCAAGACCACCCTTTGCTTCAAAGACTGCGTAGTCCGCCATGTTTCCGCCGGTGATTTCTAAAACGCGCTGTTTGACGTCTTGCACTTCGCTGTTTACGCAATAGCAAATACCGTAGTCACGAGCCAAGTCGAGTTTGTTTTCATCCTTGTCAATCAAAATGGGGATTGCGTGATAATAATTTGCAAGTTGCGCCAAAATCAAGCCCTGAGCGTTTGCACCCAAAACAACGACGTATTCATGAGAATCGATATGCAAAATGGAAAAAGTTTTGTTTGCCAAAGCAACGTTTTCCGCAAACAAAGCCTCGTCTTCACTTACGCCGTCGGGGAGAGAATAAACGTTTTCAAAGGGTTGAGCGATATAATCTGACAAAAAACCGTCAACGTCAACGCCATAAACCAAAACGCCCTTTCCCTTGGGTGCTTTAAGATAGGGAGAAACCACAACTTTTTCACCCTTTTGCAACCCGGTGAGGGGATCAGCTTCGCTGACAAGACCAACGGCAAGCCTACCGGGGGTGATAGGCATAACCTTGTTTTTGCCATAAAAGGCGTTTAAATCAGTACCCAAAAAAGGCACTTTTGTAACCTTGATTTTTACTAAATTTTCGGCAGAAAGCTCCGTTTCTTGAAGTTGGATATTGCCTACGTCAAAAATTTTCCAAGTTTTCATAGCGAAGCTATTATAGCATAATCGGTGAAAAAAATCAACACTTATCTAAAAATCCCCATTTATATATCGAAAGAAAAATGCGAAAAAAAGTGAATTGTCGAGAGATATTTTAATAGATTTTTCAGGAAATAAATATATATTTATTAAAGGTAATAAAAAAAGGTCTTGAAATTCCTTGACTTAATTTCCAACTGTGGTTATAATGATAAAGCATTAATACGAATTTATCAAACGAGGTGTAATATGAAAAAGAATACTCATCCTGTATATAAGACTGTAACCGTTACCTGTGCTTGCGGTTCCACCTTTTTGACAGGTACAACAAGCAACGTTGAATCTCTCAAAGTGGAAGTTTGCAACAAATGTCATCCTTTCTTTACCGGCAGACAAAAGTTGGTAGACAGCGGTGGTCGTGTAGACAAGTTCAACAAGCGCTACAATCTTAAGTAGATAAAGGGGAGTGCGGTTTCAGTCCGCACTTTTTTTTCGGAAAATGGCGGTAACAACGCCATTTTTGCAATATAGGAGTTCTTATGGCAAGAAAAAAATCAAGTCCCATCGGTGGACAAGCCGTTTTAGAAGGCGTAATGATGCGCGGTAAAAAAAGCATGGCTACCGCCGTCCGCAATCCCGATGGCAAAATACTTTTAGAAACCTGTCGTTTGGGTGAGAAAAAGTGGTGGGAAAAAATCCCCGTTTTAAGGGGCTTTCTCAACTTTTTCATAACCATGATTTCGGGCAGTAAAATTCTTATGAGATCCGCCGAAATTTATGGCGAGCAACTTGAAGAAGAACCTGCTTCAAAGTTTGAAAAATGGTTGGCAAAAACTTTCCACGTTGAGGTAATGACAATCGCATCGGTTATCGGTGTGGTTCTTGGTCTTGCTTTGGCAATCGGACTTTTCGTCATTGCGCCTCAACACCTTATGGACTTTGCGATTTTACGTATCCCAGGCGCAAAAGAAGCAATCCCTTACGTAGTACAAAACCTTATCGTGGGCATAATTCGTATTCTCATTTTCGTTGCCTATATCGGTTTTGCAAGTTTGATGAAGGATATCAAGCGGGTTTGGATGTATCACGGCGCCGAGCATAAGACAATCAGTTGTTATGAAAACGATTTGCCCTTGACCGTTGAAAACGTCAGAACGCAAACCACAAAGCACGACAGATGCGGAACAAACTTTATGATGATCGTTATGATTATCTCAGTTTTGGTTTTCACCCTTGCAACTTCTTGGTTGGGTGGTTTGAAAACCATTTACAAGGTGCTTATCAAGTTGGCGTTGTTGCCTTTCGTCGCCGGTTTAAGTTATGAACTTCTAAAGTTTATGGCAAAGTTTGACAACTGGTTTGTTCGTATCCTCAAGGCTCCCGGTTTGCTTATGCAAAAACTCACCACGAAAGAGCCTACCGACGATATGATTGAAGTTGCAATCACCGCTTTTAACAAGGTGCTTGAAATGGATGCCGACGAAAGCATTCCCACCGTCAAATTCGATATCAAAAAGGCATACGACCGTTGTCGTACCGAGGTTGTTTCCCTTCTTTCAAAGTGTGAGGAAAAAGAAACCTTGGCAGATTGGATTTTCACTTCCGTCGTAGGTTGTACCCGAAGCGAACTTCCAATGCTTAAAACCATCACCGAATCCGCTTATGAAAATGCGGTAAAAATTGCAAAAGAGGTGGCAAAGGGCGCGCCCCTTCAATACGCTTTAGGGGATACCGAGTTTTACGGATACACCATAAAGGTTACAACCGACGTTTTAATTCCTCGTCCCGATACCGAGCAAGTTGTTGAAAAGGCTCTTGAGTTTGTTTCCGCCGAAAGCAAAGTTTTAGACTTGTGTACGGGTAGCGGTGCAATTGCTATTGCAATCAAAAAGGAAAAGGACGCAACGGTTACCGCAAGCGATATCAGCGAACCTGCTCTTGAGGTAGCCAAGAAAAACGCCAAGGAAAATTCCGCTGAAATAGAATTTATTCACTCCGACTTGTTTGAAAAAATCGAGGGAGCGTTTGATTTGATCATCTCAAATCCTCCCTACGTTTCAAAAGAAGATATGCTCACCCTTCCCGAAAACGTTAAGAAAGAGCCTGAAACTGCTTTATACGGCGGTGAGGACGGCCTTGACTTTTACAGACGAATTTCCGTCGATGCGCCTTCTCATCTTACTGAAAAGGGCGTTTTGGTTTTGGAAATCGGTTGCAATCAAAGTGAAAGCATTTGCCAAATGCTTTCATCTTGGGCGGATTGCGAAACCTTCAAAGACTACAACGGCTTAGATAGAATTATTGTGGCTAAAAAAAGAGGATAATATGTTTGAAAAATTAAAAAAACTGAAAGAACGTTTTATAGAACTGACCGAACTTATTTCAAAACCTGAAATTATTTCGGACCGCGAACAATGGCAAAAACTTGTCAAAGAGCATTCTTCCCTTGAAGAAACCGTTGCCGAATACGACAAATACCTTGCCTTGTGCGATACAATCGCCGAGTGTGAAGAAATCATTGCCGACGGTAGCGATGCCGAACTTACCATGCTTGCCAAGGAAGAATTGTCCGAGCATAACCAAGCAAAAGCAAAACTTACCGAGCAACTCAAGTTTATGCTTTTACCCAAAGACCCCAACGACGACAAAAACGTTGTTATGGAAATCCGCGCGGGAACAGGCGGTGAAGAGGCGTCTCTTTTCGGTACAAACCTTTTAAGAATGTATATGAGATACGCCGAGCGCAACCGTTGGAAAATCGAGGAAATCGATATGAACTACACTGACTTAGGCGGTGTTAAAGAAGTGGTATTCCTCATTTCGGGCAAAGGCGCATATTCAAAACTCAAATACGAAAGCGGAGCGCACCGCGTACAGCGTGTACCCGTAACCGAATCACAGGGCAGAATTCACACGTCAGCAGCTACGGTTGCCGTACTTCCCGAGGTTGAAGACGTTGACGTTGAAATCAACGCAAACGACATTAAAGTCGATACCTACCGCGCCGGCGGAGCAGGTGGACAATACGTCAACAAAACTGAATCCGCAATTCGCATAACTCACTTGCCCACAGGTCTTGTAGTAACTTGCCAAGACGAAAAATCCCAAATTAAAAACAGGGAAAAGGCAATGAAGGTTTTGAAAAGTAAACTTTATGACTACTACCGTTCTAAAGCGGATAAAGAGTACGCCGATGCAAGAAAATCTCAGGTAGGCTCCGGCGACCGCTCGGAAAGAATTCGCACCTACAACTTCCCTCAAGGCAGGGTAACCGATCACCGCATAAATATGACTTTATACAGTCTTGACGCCTTTATGGACGGGGATATGGGGCAAATGATCGAGGCATTACAACTTGCATCTCAAAACGCTTTACTCTCTGAAGCGGATGAATAATATCCACTTGACTGATTAAAAAAGAGAAAAATTTTAGCAAAATTCAGTCATCTTGCGCTAAGTCTAAAAATTTTGAAAAATTATATCATTTATGTGATATAATTAAAATTGGGAAGTATGAAATTCATTTCAACTCGAAACGGGAATTATAAAATAACAGGGACCGAGGCCGTAATAAAGGGAATATCCCCCGACGGCGGTCTTTTCGTGCCTGAAAGTTTTCCCAAAGTAAACTTACCTTTTATTGACGAACTTTGCGATTTGACCTATCCTCAAACGGCATCAAAAATCATGGCGCTGTTTATGGACGACTTTTCGGAAGAAGAGCTTTTTGCTATGGCGGAAGACGCGTACAAGTGTTTTTCCGACCCTGAGGACGCTTGTCCCGTAGTCAACGTTGACGATGCAATTTTCATAACTGAATTGTGGCATGGTCCTACCTTTGCTTTCAAAGACGTAGCGTTATCCTTCCTTCCTCGCTTGCTTACCGCTTGCAAAAAAAAGATGGGCAACAATGAGAAAACCCTAATTTTGGTTGCGACCTCGGGGGATACGGGCAAGGCGGCGATTGAAGGATTTAAGGACGTTGAAGGTACCGACATAATCGTCTTTTATCCCGAAGACGGCGTAAGCGAAGCGCAAAAATTGCAAATGAAAACTTCGGGCGGTCAAAACGTTTACGTTGCAGGTATAAAGGGCAATTTCGACGATGCTCAAAACGGTGTAAAACGTATTTTCGCCGACGATAGCGTAAAAGAGGAATTGAAGGAAAAGGGCTTTGCCCTAAGTTCGGCAAACTCAATCAACTGGGGAAGGCTTATGCCTCAAATCGTCTACTATTTCACCTCTTACTGTCAAATGGTCAACAGCGGTGAAATTGAATTGGGCGACGAAATCAATTTTTGCGTACCTTGTGGCAACTTTGGAAACATATTGGCAGGTTGGTATGCAAAACAAATGGGTTTGCCTATCAAAAACCTTATTTGCGCCTCAAACTCAAACAAGGTTTTGACCGACTTTTTCAATACGGGCAAGTATTCTATAAAGGATAGAGAGTTTATAAAGACAACCTCTCCCTCAATGGATATCCTAATCAGTTCAAACCTTGAAAGATTGGTTTTCGAGATTTTGGGACGTGATTGGGAAAAAACCGCTCTTTTGATGAAAAACCTCAAAGAAAAAGGGGAGTTTGAAATTGATAAAAAAACTTTAAGCAAAAAAGCAGGTTGCTTCTTTGCCGATTATGCAACTCTTGACGAGGTTGAAAATGCAATAAGCGTGGTCTATGAAAGTTCCGACTACTTACTTGACCCACACACCGCAGTTGCAATGGTGGTTTCCGAATCCTATTACGATCAAGTTGAGGACGATACCTTGACAATCGTAATGTCGACGGCAAACCCCTACAAGTTCCCTCAAGCGGTACACCAAGCCCTTTTCGGTAGAGAGGAGAA
Organism: Clostridia bacterium; assembly: GCA_016296985.1. Lineage (GTDB taxonomy): Bacteria > Bacillota > Clostridia > Christensenellales > CAG-1252 > JAEDHM01. Next base: position 637 of record JAEDHM010000078.1, on the reverse strand, counting down.
AGATGCTTTCAAGGCAATGGAGAGGGTAGCGCAAGAAACAGGCGAGCCTATTCCCTACGCTTTGCTAAAACTAAAAGAAACGCCGATAAGATTTAACGACGTGTTATATCCCCTTGAATTAAGGGATAAGGTAATCGAATATACAAAAAAAACTAGGTAATAATTATGGAAGAAAACAAAAAGAGAATTTACAGCGCAGCGCAACCTACAGGCGTTTTAACCATTGGAAATTATATAGGCTCTATCCGCAACTGGGTTGAATTGCAAGACAGTGAAGATTGTGTTTTTGCAATTGCAAACCAACACGCGTTGACGGTACGTCAAAATCCCACCGAGTTCCGAGCAAGGACTATGTCCTTTTTCGCTCAGTACCTAGCATGCGGTCTTGATCCCGAAAAGTGCGTAGTTTATATGCAGTCACACGTTCCTGCCCATTCTCAATTGGCATGGATTTTAAATTGCTATACTTACGTAGGCGAACTTTCCCGTATGACACAGTACAAGGACAAGTCCGCAAAACACGCCGACAACATCAACGCAGGACTTTTGACCTATCCTGCTCTTATGGCGGCGGATATACTCTTGTTCCAAACCGACTTAGTACCCGTGGGAATCGACCAAAAACAACATCTCGAAC
>JAEDHM010000077.1 GCA_016296985.1 Clostridia bacterium | reverse complement strand
AGAGGGCATTCAATGCCCGAAGAAACTCCTGGAAAGGGTTTATCTCCTGGAAAGGACACCTCATACACGGCAAGCCGTGGCGTGTAGGCTTTTCCTAAGAAAACGGTTATACTTTTCCTGCCTTAATCAAGTTTGCAGGCTCGCTTTCACGGTATTCGGTGCAAGACAAAAGAGTTTGGGTGCCTCGGGTTGAAACCAAAAGTTTTTCCCGTCTTTTGTCGTCAAGCTCGGACAATACGTCGTCAAGGATAAGGACGGGTTTTTCTCCCGTTTCCTTTTTGAAATATTCAAGTTCGGCAAGTTTGATTACCAAACTTGCGGTGCGCTGTTGTCCTTGACTACCGAAGGTACGAAGTTCAATCCCCTCGCTTGAAATGGAAAAATCTTCACGGTGAGGACCGTTTAGGGTGTATCCCAAATCCTTTTCACGGGCAAGGTTTGACCTAAACTTTTCCAAAAGTTCTGCCTTTATATCCTCAAAATTTTCACTTGATAAAGAGGTTTCGTATTTAAGAGCAAGTCCATCGCCCCCTGCTATGTTTTGGTGTATAGCGTTGGCAATGGGGTTTATGGTGTTTATAAACGCCTTTCTTGCAAGTACCACCCTTGCCCCCGTTTCCGCAAGTTGGGTATCCCAAACTTCAAGAATATCCCGTAAGTATTCAAGGGATTTTTCCTTGATAAGTTTGTTTCGGTTTTGCAAAAGTTTGTTGTACTTTGAAAGGGTGTAAAAGTAAAGTTTGTTTTGTTGACACAAACTTATGTCCATAAAACGTCTTCTTTCTTGCGGAGATTCCTTTACCATTTTCAACTCGTCGGGAGAGAAATAAACTACGTTTAAAACCCCCATAAGCTCCCCTATTCGGGCTATGCTCCCTCCGTCGATTAAGATGCGTTTTTCCCCTTTGTCGTTTAGGCGATAGTCAACGGTGTGCTTGCGAAATTGTTTTTGCACGGTAAGAGAAACGGAAAACCCCGAAGTTCCCATTTTTATCATATCCTTATCCTTGTTGGTGCGAGGAGATTTTCCCACACCGCAAAGATAGATACTTTCAAGTAGATTGGTTTTTCCAAGGGCGTTTTCGCCGTATATGACGTTAAGCCCCGAGGAAAACTCTACCCTGCGACTTTCGTAGTTACGAAAGTTTTTCAAAACAACGCTTTTTACTTCCATTTAGACTATTCGTCCTTTTTATCTTTTTCAGCCTTTTCGCCTACGCTTATGGTATCAACGGTTTTTCCGTCGCTGATGGGCTTGGGCGCTTTTCTCTTTTTAAGTACCACAAGCAAAACTGCAACGCCTAACAAAATTGCCCCTGCCAAAGCCACTACTACCCAAACGTAAAGGGGGATTTTGACAATAAGCACGCCGGGGTGATACTCGATTTGATAGTTGTCACCGCAAGCCAAAGTGCCAAGACCAATAAGGTAGTCATTGTTCATTACAACCTTTTCAACGTCAAGAGCCAAACTTCCCGTCAAGCCGTCGTCGCTTAAAAATCCTTCAACGGTATAGGTAAATTCGGGCAAGGGTTGATTGGAATAAATGGTAAAGGAATCGCCCTTTACCACAACGACTTTTTTGGTTATGTTCGCCGTCAAGGTAGGTTGAGTCAAAGTATAGTTTTCAAATCCTGCGCCCTTCAAGGTTATTGCGGTGGTAAGAGGGATATTCTCCCCTACGTTTGCGCTTTGCGAGGTGGCTATGCCAAGGTCAAATCCGATTTCTTCCCCCGATACTACGCCCACCAATTTACCGCCTTCAAGGGCAATTTGAGTGGTTGCGTCATAAGGACGGGTAAGAGGGGTTACTTCCTCGATAGTAAGAGTTTTTTGGATTATGGTACAAGTTAGGGTAGGTTGAATTAAGATATAGTTGCTTGCTTCCTCCCCTTCTAAAGCGATATGGGTGGTTATTGCAATATTTTCACCTACGTTTTTATTGCTTGCGTCTGCAATATTCAAAAGGAAGGATACCCTATCATCTCCCATAACGCCTACAAGCCTTCCGCCCTCAAGGTGAATATCCGTAGTGCCGTCGTAAGGGCGTGTGATAACGGAAACTTCGCTTATGGTAATTTCCTTTGCCAAAATCTCAAAGGTCAAGGGCAAACTTTCAGACGCATAAACGCCCCCGCCGTCAATTTCTAACACAAGGCTGTACCTTCCTGCGTTTCTTGCCTTAAAGCCTTTTTCCGTTGCCTCAATACCCTCTCCGCTTACCCTTGCGGTAACGCCATTGGGAAGGTTTGCGAAAATCTCGCAAAGGAAGGTCGAGCCGTCAAATTGAAGGTTGCTCATCACTATTCCCTGCTGGGTATAGGTGGAATTTTGGGCAAAATCGGGATTGATAATTTGCAAAGCTCCGTTTGTACCCACAAAGATATTTTCGGGAGCGGTGAAAAGGGAGCCTGTGGTGATGTTTACGGTTACGTAGTCAATGGGTTGCAAGATATAGTTGAGATAGTCCTCGCCCTCGTAAACAAGGGTTTGACCGTCAACGGTAACCACTTTTTCACCAATGGATAAATCGGTAAGGATACCAATGGACTCTTGCGATAAAGCTACGCTATCCCCTTCGACAACGCCTACGAAAGACAAATCGCTTAAATCAAGGTTTACTACCTCGGATTGGTTATATCTTCTGTCAATCGCCTCTATTCCCAAAATGGACAAGGGAATTTTGTGGATTGAAACGGTTACGTAGTCGGGTTGACAAAGTTGGTAGTTGTACGCCTTTTCCCCTGTAAGTAGCAAGTTTGTATAAACCGCCTTATCTTCCTCGGCTTTCTTATCCCCGGTGTTGCCTTCGCCTAGGGTAAATCCTACGAAATCAAGGTCCTCGGGTAAAACGCCTTGCAAACTACCGCCGTACAAAAGTACGTTGGTTTTGCCGTCATAGTTTTTGTCTTGCGCCAAAACGCCCTCAACCGCCACTTGCTTAGGCAAAATGGTAAGGGTTGCGGTGTAGGTGGTAAGTACGTGGTTTTCATCTCCGCCCAAAGTTGCGGTAACGGTATAAACGCCCTTGTCAACCTTGCCGTTGCCTTGATATACCGGATGGATACCTAGGGGGAAGGTAGGCTCTCCTTCACGGCTTTCATCCGCCCAGGTGAGAGCAAGGTTTTTAGCTTGGCCGTCATAGACTGTTTCAAGTCCTTTTAAGGTGTATAAATAGGAATAATCCGCCCTTAAGATAAGGAAGGTTGCGCCTACGTATTGGAAGGTATAATTTTCGCTTTCGCCACCTTGCAAGGAAAGAGGATAACTACCTGCGTTTGCAAAGGGTGAAGGCATACCCACAACGGAAGGCGGGGTAATTAAACTTGTTTCATCCTCCCCCTCGACAAAGCCTTGATAGGAAATTTGAGGGGTGGGATAAGCTTGACCGAAAGCAACGCTTTCAATACTCAATTTTGCGGTAAGCACCGCTTTTGATAGGGTATAACTACCCTCGATTACGCTTACTTCATAATTGGGATTGGGAGCAAAACTGATTTGGATAGGATAAACGCCTACGGAAACCGGGCTTTCGGGAGTAAAGTCGCAGAGGTAGGTAGCAGACAAATCTTCAATCACCTTTTCGCTGTTAACTGCGCTTTCTACCGTAAGGGAAGGAGTGATATATTCACTGCCGTAGGTGATTTCAAGGGAAGGAGTTATTAAAATAACCTTTGCTTTCTTGATTTCAAGGGTTGCGTTTGCCCTAAATTCGTAATAATTTTTGCTACCCGCAATAACCGCCTCTACAGAATAAACCCCTGCGTCGCAAACGCCCAAAGCAGTCAAACCTTCCATATTTCCAAGACTGTCGAAAGAGCCGATAACCTCGCCCTTTTGGGAATAGGTGTAAACTACCCTTGCGCCCTCGGGAATTTGGGTGGGTAAAATGCTTTGCGCATTGCCGTCATAGGTAACCTTTTTATCTCCAAAGCCCTGAATTTTTGCATATGCCTTTTTGATTGTAAGATAGCAAACGTAGGGATATTTGAGAATATAGTTGTCGTCTTCGGGCAAGGTAAGACTTATGGGATAATCCCCGACTTCGCTACCCTTTTCCGCATCAACGGTGGCTTGTGGCAAGGTATCCAAAAGGTGGGGGCCCTCCCCATCAACAAAGCCTTGATACAAAATTTCAAGCTCGCCTATTTCCTCGCCGTAGGGTATGGCGTGAGGGTCAAGGGAAAGAACAAGTTCTTTTTTAGCGATAGTATATCTTCCCTCTTCAACCTCAACTTGGTGGTTGTCTTGACTGTCAACGCCGGGAATTATTTTATAAACGCCCGCCTTGTTTTCCCTATCGCAAACGCAAGTGGGATTAAGACCCAAAAGGGATTTGTCCTCAAGAGGAATCAGCCCCTCGGAGCCGTAAACGGTAAAGGTATATACGTCCACAAGTTGATCGCCGTAAACGGCGTTTATATCGTCAACGATGATAAGCACTTGAAGTTTTTGTATTTCAACCTTGCAACTTAAAACAAGCTCGCGGTAGTTTGCGCTTTCCTTTACCCTTGCAAGGCATTGATATTCCCCTGCGTTGATAAGATAAAGTTCGGCGGCTTCCTCTCCGCCGTCTACCGAATAGACTACTTCAACGCCCTCGGGCAACTCGCCCTTGATTTCAATCTTGTTGTTTTCGCCATTGAAAACAAAGTTTTGAGAGGTAAAGGTAAGGTGAGCAAATTCACCTTTTTCAATGATCAACTCTCTATCCATTACCAAATCTTGGTAGTTGGGAGCGGATACCACCGCCCTTATGATATAACTTCCTGCATTGGTGAAAGAAAGAGGAGATTGAACGCCCTCGGTAAATTCGCCATCGACCTTGTAGGAATAAAGGACGGTTGCGAAAGAGGGCAACTCGCCGTTTACCTCGCCCCCGTGAGGAGCGCCGTCATAGACGAAAGAGGGGATATCAAAGGAAAGACCGCTTATAACCCTTGGGGTTATGGTCAAAGTGCCGTTTGTACCGTTGTAGCCGTATCTTTGCAAACCGCTGTGTAATTCCTCTTGATAAGGAATATACTCGCCATCGCAATATACGTACTCGCCCTCGCTATTTTGGGTGTAGAAGGTGTAGTTTGAAGCATAGCCTCTTTCTGCAATTTTTATGCTACCTTCGTAAACCCCTGCGTAATAGGGATTTTCCACGCCCTCGGTAAAATAGTAGGCGGTGGGAGCAACGTAACCCTTGCTGTTTTGAGGAGTGTCCTCTCCCAAAAATCCCCAAACGGAAACGCCGAAGTCGGGCAAGTCGTCGCCGAAAACTACGCTCTTATCGTCCGCTTTTGCGTACAAGGGAGCAGGAAGGATAGTCAATAAAGCGTTTAAGTCTTTGTTTTCGATATTTTCAAAGTTGTTTCCGCCGTCAATGGTAGCGGTAACACGATAGGTGCCTACGTTTACGCTTTCTTCGGCGGTAATAGAAACCCACTCGCCATCCTTTTGAATTTCATAACTGTAGAAGGGATAGGAGCCTGTGATTTCCATCCAGTCGGGCTCTTCCCCGTCCTTGTTCAAAATGGTGATATGTAAGGGGGTTGAGGTATAAACCTTGCTATCGTCGGTCATATAATAACCGCTTTCAACCAACAATGCCTTTTTAATTTTCAGTTGAGCGGTAAAGAAAGCTAAAACGCCCTGAGTATTTGAAATTGCATAAACGGTGTAGTTACCACCTTGGGTAGGCATATCGCTACACAAGGGATAGGGAGTGCCGTTGAAAAACTCGCCTTGGTAATAGAAGGTGAAAGAATCGCACTTGCTTGAAACAAGGTCAATACCCTTTTCACTTCCGTCAAACACCTTTTCAACCTTGCCGTCTACAAGGGGATTTGTCAAGGTTATATCCCCTATATCGTACAAGCACTTGGGTACGGGATAGCCCGAATTGATTTGATTACTTACCCCCCAGTTGTCTTCCACGTCAAGCAAGGATAAAAGGGTGGTTTTCCCTTGAATTTCACTGATAACCGTCAAGGAATCGCTTTCCACCCCAACGCCTTCAAGACAGTAGAGGTTTTGAGCGGTGGGAGAAAAGTCTTCCGCAACGAAAATTACCCCTACCTCGCCTGCGCCCCCTGCGGTAATTTGAGGGATTGCGCCGTTGAAGGCTTTGTCGATTATACAACTTTCGCTGGCAAGACCTACGATACCTGCCACAACGCCATAGTCGGTTGAGCAAGTGATTGCGCCGTAGTTTGCAACTGAGTACAAGGCTCCGCTTACCTCTCCACCGATACCGCCTACGCAACTGCTTGCGGTGATGCTACCTAGGTTTGCGCAATGGGTAATGGTGCTTTCTTGAGAAATTTCGCCACCGATACCGCCTGCCATATTAGCGGTTACGTCCACTTGGGAAATGACTTGTGTAAGGGTTGAATTTCCGCTGATTTTTCCGCCTATTCCGCCTGCGGTGCCCTTGCCATAGACTACTTCGCCAGAGGCTTGGATATTTTCAAAGACGCAACTTTTTGCTTGTCCACACACAACGCCTGCGGAATAACGATCCGCCTCGGTGGTAAGGGTTATGGTTGCATCTTCAAAAACAACGTTGGTTATCCTTGCGTTTTGCATTTTAGGGATAAAACCAAGGGTTGCGCCCGAGGTCATTTTAAGGTTTTTAATCTTGTGTCCTTCGCCGTCAAAAGTTCCTGTAAATAATTCAGAGAAAGAGATAAACTCAAGATCGGCAAAGTCGAGGTCGGCTTTCAAAACAAAGTGTTTACCCTCGTTTCCTGCAGCAAACAAGGCGGAAAGTCCCTTTGCGGTATATACCAAATAGGGATTTTCAGCGCTACCGTCACCACTGTAATGGGTAAGGAAAACGCCCTTTACCCTAACACTTTCCGCAAGAGTGTATTCACTTTCGCTTTGGTATTTTTCTTCTCCGATTTCCCAACACGAAAATTCGCTCCCTAAAGGCGCGTAATCCTCGCCCTTCGGCAAGGTTATAACTTGTCCTACCTCTCCCGATACAACGGTAAGTTGATTCCCCTTTCCGTCCTCAAAGGAAAGGGCGACTTCCCCTTCCGCAAAGACGGTAAAAGAGCTTAGGGATAAAAGTAAAAGCAAGATTGCAAGTGTCAGTAAAATCTTATTGAATTTCATAATTCACCTTGTATGTATTTTCTCTTTTGGAGAACTTATTTTTTT
>JAEDHM010000076.1 GCA_016296985.1 Clostridia bacterium | reverse complement strand
GTTCGCCGTAAAGTTCTTGATTTACAAAGTTGCCCCATCTTCCCAACGCTTGTCCTAAAATCAGGCCGGGAGCAATCATATCCGCAACTTCGGCAAAATTTATCTTATTTCGCTTGCACGCAATGGCAACGCCCAACGCACCGCCGGGAATAGCGCCCAAGATACTTATACCACCGTCACGGGTGCTGATTATCGCCAACAAATCCGACCAAGATTTTAGAGGGAAATCACTAGCATGGAAAACGACGTAAGCAATTCTTGCGAAAACGATAGCCAAAGGTACCGCCCACAAAAATACTTCCATCATAAAATCGATTTTATACTTTCTGCGCCTGCTTTCAAGTAGAACCACACCAAATGCAATAACAATTGCAAGGGTGATTATAATACCATACCAATATATGGATAGGTTTCCTATTTTGAAAGCAACGGGATTAGCCAATAACATAATTAAGCCTCCGTTTTATTCATTCTCAGTCCGGTGTTGCACGCGCCACTATCTCGAATGTCAACCTTGAACACGTTTTCCGAACCATACAACTTTCTAGTTTTTTCTACTATATCTTCTCCGTTACCCTCAGCAAAAACAATAATCGTCCCTGCGAAACCGCCACCGTGAACACGAATAGCCTTCACACCGTCAAAACGGGAAATGATACAAAGTGCCAAGGCCACTGGTTGTTCAACGTCACCGGGAGCAAAACAGTTTTGCAAATATTTATAACTGCTTTCACCCGATTGATTTACAAAGTCGAAAAAGCTATCGTCTTGATTTTTTGCAGCATCTAATGCCTTTTCAACCCTGCGATTTTCATCAAAGTAATGAATTGCGCGCATTATTGCTCTGCCCGAAAACTTATTTTTCAATGCAACCAATTCGCTGTAAAAATCAGAAGTGGAAACTTGCCTTAAAACCTCTTTCCCAAAGTGTTTTGCAATTGCTTCCATTTCGTTTTTAATATCAGCGTAACAATGGGTAAGAGCGCAATGATCTCCACCGGTATTTACCAAAATAATCGAAGTGTTAGAAAAATTCCAGTGGACTTTTTCAACTATGGGATCATTTGGGTTTTCAAAGTCAATAAAACTTACGCCACCCAAAGCGATTGCCGATTGATCCATCAAACCACAAGGCTTTCCAAAATATTCTTTTTCCGCCCACTGACCTGCTTTCGCCTTTTCAATATCTCCTATATTACCGTCGTTGTATAAAACGTTGAAAATCTCAGCTATCAAAAGTTCGAAAGATGAAGAGGATGAAACGCCTGCACCTTTGAAAACGTTAGAGGTAGTCGTAGCGCAAAAACCGCCGATGTTATAGCCGTGATCAACAAAATATTTCGCCACGCCTTTTGTGATTGCAGTACTTGTACCTTTTTCTGCGGGATTCAAAGTTAAATCATCTAAGTCTACGCAAATGAGAGGATATCCTGCCGAATAAATATTAACCTTTCTTTCAGTAAGAGGTGTAACCGCGCTTAAAGTATCCATGGTAATTGCCGCAGTCAAAACCTTCCCGTGGTTGTGATCGGTGTGGTTTCCGCAAATTTCAATTCGACCGGGAGAAGAGAAAAACTCGAAGGAAGAAACGGCAAATCGATTTATGTGCTCGGCACCCAAAACAGTATACCTTTCCGCTTGATCGCGGACGTTTGCGTCTTTCCCGTATAAAGAACGTACATTTTCACAAAACCTTTTGTTTCCACTCAAAACGTCAATCATAATTTCCTCTTGCAAAAAATCGCGCTTAATGGTATAATTTTACACGACTTCTATTGATTAACATATTATATCACTCTTTTTGTGTTAAATCAATAAAAAGAATATTTTTGAGAGGTTTTTTTGATGGTAACCCATGACGATGCACCGCTTCTTATTGAAAAATTGATTCAATATGCAAATCGCGAACTTTCCCTTGACCCCCTTGACAACTGCTACGTGCGAAACGAACTCTGCGACTTGATGAGATGCGAGGCCGAACCTCGAAACTATCCTTTGATTGACCAAATCGTGGATTTCTTTTTTGAGGTGACTACCCCTTTGTGCGATATCGCAGTTCAAATCGGTCTTATTGACGAAGAAGGCAGAGATAGATTCCAAACTAAACTTTTTGGTATGGTTACGCCTCGCCCGGCGCAAATCGTCGACGAATTTGACCGCATTGCCAATTTAGAAGGTATCAAAAACGCTACGAATTGGTTTTACGACCTTTGCTGTAAAAACAACTATATCCGTACTCGTCAACTTAGAAGAAACAAGATTATTCAATATAGCGACGAGAAAAACGGCGATCTCGTGATCACAATAAATCTGAGCAAACCGGAAAAAGATCCCCGTGAAATTGCAAAAGCAAAACTCATTTCTTCCGATTATCCTACTTGTATGCTTTGCGTTGAAAACGAAGGTTATTCAGGCCGCCCCGGTTATCCTGCTAGAAACAACTTGAGAATTATTCCCTTTGTACTTGATGACGAACAATGGCGTATGCAATATTCACCTTACGGCTATTTCGATCAACATTGTATTGTGTTTAGCGAAGATCACCATGCAATGCACCTAAACCGTGGCGCCTTCACGCGTATGATCGAGTTTGTCGAACTTATTCCTCACTACTTCGTAGGATCAAACGCCCCCCTTCCTATCGTAGGCGGTTCTATCCTCTCTCACGACCACTATCAAGGCGGAAGCAAAGTTCACCCCATGTTTAAAAGAAAGTTGAGAGAAAGTTTTACCCATCGCAAATTCCCCGGTGTAAAAATCGGAATTGTGGATTGGTACAACTCGGTAATCAGGTTGAGAAGTAAAAAGAAAGATAATCTCATAAATTGCATTATGCATATTTTCAATTCATGGGAAAACTACTCTGATGAAAGCGTTGGAATCATAGCAAAATCGGGAGAAACACCTCACAACACAGTAACGCCTATCATAAGACTGGAACGTGGTGAATATTGGTGTGAATTGATTTTGAGAAACAATAGGACCGATTCCGAGCATCCCTACGGGATTTTCCACCCCACCGAAGATATGCACAACGTCAAAAAGGAAAATATCGGTTTAATCGAGGCAATCGGAACATTTATTCTTCCAGGCAGACTTGATGCCGAAATCAAAGGTATAGTGGATATTTTAAGCGGTGAAGTGCCCTATGACGAAGTTGCCCTAAACAATCCTAAAAATCCGTTGCACAAACACAAGTTTGTAATTGACAAAATGCTTTCAAGGTATGGCAAAACCGGAGTAACCGGCGCAAGAACAAATATCACAAAATACATTCAAAAAACTTGCGTTAAGGTTATTGAATGTACCGCTGTATTCAAGAAAACTAAAAAGGGTCGTGACGCATTTGATAGATTTATGGACTACTTAGGTTGTAAAAAAATTGAAGCGGAAAACAAGGATTAAAAAATTACTAATCTGTGATTAAAGCCATAAAACAAGATTTACGCAGTAAAACACCTAAAACTCTTGTCGAGATTTAGGTGTTTTCTTAATATTAACTCTAGTCAAAAAAAGAAAAACCGAGCAAAAAGTTCTCGGTTTTCCATTTTGTATACTTAATTTACAAGATTAACTTATTTTCCGCCTATTTCACCCATTACTGCAGTGCCTGCGTCTTCTAAGGTAATTGTAACTTTCCAGTCTTGGTTACCCAAAACAATAGTTCCACTCTTAGTCTTTTGGCTGCTGCCGGCGCCAATATTTGTACCGTCGGTGATGATAGCAGTTTTGTCGGTATCGTCAGTAGCTGCAAAGTCGATTTTGCCGTCGCCAGTGGTGATATAATCATAGAAAGAGCCTGTTTGATCTTGCAAAGTTGTACGATAGGTTTGCCATGCGGTAACAACGGTAGAAGCGTCGGTCTTAAGGGTATTTTTACGAGCGTTTCTCAAAATACCGATAGTAGCACCTGTTGCAACACCAGCAAGAATAGCAAGAATAGCGATAACAACTACCAATTCGACAAGGGTAAAGCCCTTCTTGTTTTTCATTAATCTTTTCATAGAGACCTCCGATATTGAGTTTACTTTATTATAAGCGGTTTTTCTTTTCTTGTCAATAGCAAACTTTATTTTTATTTTATCACGGATCACAAGGCACAATATTACGACGCACAAACCTATACCCATATACGAAGTAACAGGATACACACTATCCACTAAATTGGAAAAGCCGAACATTGAAACAAATATTGCCACTGCCAAAATAACACCCGAACTTATGGCAATAGGCAATTTTTTCCAATAGCATTTCAAAGTATCCTGTGAGATTTTTCCACAAGATAGCATTGTAGTAAAAATTGCCAAGGCAACCGAAACAAAAGCTATTCCTCCAACACCCAATTTGTTAGAAACAAACACAAATGGCAAAGATACCTCTTCACTTCCTTGTATAGAAAATTGCATTACTAAAAGTAGAATTGTCACCACTACAAAAATTATAATTGCAGTCAAAATATTGCTTCTTTTGCTTTCATTTCCCCCACTCTTTCTCATTAACTCGCCTGAAAAAAGCATATTCATTGAAGCGTATTCTATTCCTCTTAAAGGATAAAAATTTTCTCCTACGCTCCATTCTCCTCTTTTTATCACCACAGCAATTATCAATCCCAAAAGCAAAGGCACTAAAACTACGTTGACTTTTTTCGTTGCATCAAGTCCGCTTGCCGTTATTGCCAATGACAGTATACCAATCAAAAGTCCTACGTACCTTATATTTAGATAGTCATAAAACAATTCTTCGATTCCTGATATCATAATTCCAAAGACAACGATTGAGGTAAGCAACATTATAATCTTATACCCATTGACTAAAAATGGATTTTTGATTTGAATTTTACCCGACGTCAAAAAAAGAAATGCAAAAAGTGAAATAAATATACCCGAGAATAAAATTGTGTAAAAATTGCTTCCTCGAAAATATAAAGCGATTTCTTGACCAGTTGCAAAGCCGGCACCGACCACCGTCCCTACAAACAACATTGCATTTTTAACGCTACTTTTTAAATCTACAAAAAAAGTTCGCATAAAAAACTATACGAACTTTTTCCTGAAATTATACCATTATTCCTCAATCAACTCCCCTATAATATGACTTAATTCATCAATATCAACCTCGAAACCGTGGGCAAATACCTCAAGGGGAATTACGCCGTCAACTGATAAAAATAATAAAACCGGTATCAATTTTTCAGAGGAATATCGATTGATAGCAATTTTCAATTTAGACAGTTTTTTCTTGAAAATATCAAGCAAGTTTTTTCCGAATTTGCCGTCGATAACCAAAACGTTCGCATAGGTTTCCGCCCATAAATCCCAAAGAAGAGGACTTTTTTCTTTGGAAACGAAATCAAGTTTTTTCAAATTTACCTGCTTGATAAAAGACCTACTAAGATATTTCACCCTAAAGTTTTTCTCAAGAAAAATATAGGATTTTAAAAGCGCAATTCTGGCAAGTGGTGTAACTTTGTAAGACAACAGCATCTTTTTTAAAAAGTCATAAAATATTTGTGTGCTTGCTGAAAACATTTCAATTCTTACAACCAATGCTTCTACGAATGATTGACTTAAAGGCTGAGTCAAACAAAACTGAACCGCTTTACGAAAACTTGAATCGGTTACAAACTTTTCTTTAAATTCGTTATGATCTGAAAAACTTTTCTCAACCTCTTTTACAATGCCATATATCATTTCTTCGGGGATATCGTCGTAAGGTATAGACAATTTTTTACGGTTGAGAAAATCCTTTATCAAACCTTTAGGCAAATAAGGATGAATCGCCAAAATATCCTGTAAAATTTCTTGCGCTTTCTTTTTATCCCCTAAATTGAATTCAAGAACACAGTCAACGAATGTTTTTTTAATATTTATGGGATGAAGACAAAGTTTCTTCAAAAGACTTTTACCCATTTCATAATCTTGTAAAATAATGCACGCTTCTATCCTTTTTAATATTTCATCGTTATTTTTTGATTCAAAGTTGAGCAACAAATCTTTTGCTTTCTCAATTTGAAAATTCGATTTAACTATATCTGACAAAACGTAACTGTCGGCAGTTTTGGTATCAAGCAAAATTTTCCACAACTCTTCTATTCCTTTTTCCTCGAGGAAATACATACATCTTGCTTTGTAGTTTAAGCCTTTGCTATTATTCTTATGCTCAATCGTTTCAAGCGTCTCCAACGCCAACCTATATCTTCCCGTCTCCAAAAGAAAATCGACGTTTTGATATAACTCTTGTTCTTGCTCCGCTTTTTTGTTTGAGGTAATATAAAGCAACTCTTCGTTTTTTGAAGCCTTTGACAACTCTTTTTGCAACCTTGAAATTATAGTACTTACTTCTTGCAAGTGTATTACGTCAGAACTTTTTTCGGCGTGTAAAGCTAGATACTCGCAAGAATCCATAATCATATTTTCTTTCAACAAACATTTGCTTATCAACAAATAAATATCGTTAATATTTGCATTTTGCTTTTCTGCAAGCAAACTAAAAGCAAGGTCAAGTGCTTCATCATACTCCTCTATATCCATATATAAAGAGGCTAAAAAAAGAGTATATTCACTAGACTCTTCTTTTGAAATTGCTTCGTGAATATACTTGAAAGATTTTAAATAATCGCCGTTTTCTTTTGCGGTTATTGCATTTTGAAAGTAATAATCGCTGTTTTGATCAAAGTTTATTATCATATCTTCTCCAAAGATCAACTATATCATCTTTTGTAAACCTGTATTTAGTACTGCAAAATTCACAATTTATTTCTATAGGATCAGGAGAACACTCCATTGCCAAATTTACACACTCAACACGCCCCATGGAAATGAGTATACTTTCCATATATTCTCGACTACAAATGCACTTATATTCAGGATGATAGGGAGGAAAATACTCGATTTCGAAATGACCGAAAAAGTTGTCAATCAATTCACGAGGTGGATATTTTGCCAACAATCTTCCCAAATCAGCCCAATTGCTTACGATATCTTCCAACACGGTGATAATATGGTCAGGGCATCCGGGCATAGGTTGAACGATTATACCGCCAGAGGCAAAGCACTTACCATCTTTCACTTCGGTAGCCAAAGCAATTGCGGTAGGTTGACCTTCGCTAGAGGTGAAATACCAAGCAAAATCTTCGTCTATATTTCCGTTTACCAATTCAGAGG
>JAEDHM010000075.1 GCA_016296985.1 Clostridia bacterium | reverse complement strand
GAATCGCTTACGCTCTGAATGACAGTATGGAGAATCGCTTACGCTCTGAATGACAGTGTGGAGAATCGCTTACCATCTGAATGACAGGACTACGCTCGAGATGACGGTAGGTGAATAGTCTTGCAAACCTTGTGCCGATTGTGGTATAGTAGTTTAGAAGGTGCTTATGAGAATTGACAAATATCTTAAAGTTACAAGACTTATAAAAAGACGTACAGTTGCAAACGACGCTTGCGACGGCGAAAGAATTTCTATCAATGGGAAAATCGTCAAGCCCTCGAAGGAAGTTAAAATTGGTGATATAGTGGAAATTTCCTTTGGAAACCGTGTTTTGAAAATCCGTGTTTTGGGGCTTGATGAAAAGGTGAAAAAGGAGGAAGCCTCCACCCTTTACGAGGTGATATGAGATATTTCGGCGTAGTTTTGGCAGGTGGTAGTGGAAGTCGTATGGGCGTAAGCAAAATTTTTTTGCCTTGCGGTGCTTTTTCAGTGCTTGAGCGTAGCGTTATGCCCTTTTTGCAGGACGATAGGACTGACGAGATTATCGTTGTTTTGCCCAAAGAAGACTTTGAAAACGGAAAAAATATTTTATCCAAGTATACCCAAAAACCCATAACTTGTATCGTAGGCGGTCAAACTCGTACCGCATCTTCTCGCCTTGCAATCCTTGCCCTTAAAGATATTGTGGGAGAGGTTGAAAAAGGAGAGATAGCGGTGGCAATCCATGACGGCGCAAGACCTTATATGACTTTGTCATTGCTTTCTCGTATTTATGATGCGGTGGGCGAAACCGGGGGCGTTATACCCGTTGTTAAGGTGGTGGACACCATAAGGGATGAAAATGGTACCCTAAACCGTGATAGCCTTGTTGCGGTGCAAACCCCTCAATGTTTTGATTTTTACATGTTGGAAAAGGCTATTTCCACAGCAGGTGATTTTACCGACGACGGCTCTTTGTTTGAAAAAGTTTACGGTAAAATAACCTTGATCGAGGGCGAGCCTTCAAATAGAAAACTTACGTACCCTTGCGATATACCTCAATCCTCTCATTTCCTTATTGGTTTAGGCGAAGATTTGCATCTTTTGGTGGAAGGTCGAAAACTTATGCTAGGCGGACTTGAGATACCTCATATCAAGGGCACTTTAGGACACAGTGACGGCGACCCCTTGTTGCACGCCGTTGCCGACGCTATACTTTCCGCCTTGCATCAAGAGGATATAGGGGCGCTTTATCCCCCTACAAACCCTGATTTTAAGGATATTCCCAGTACGGTGATTTTACACGAGGTTTTGGCGAGAATGCACGCCGAGGGCTATACCGTAAACAACCTTTCCGTTGTGGTGCATGCTCAAGAGCCTAAACTTTCCCCTCACCGCCGTAATCTTGAGTGCAATTTGGCTTATTTGTTGGATATTGATGCCGAAGACGTGGGCATCACCTTCAAAACCGGCGAAAAGGTTGGCACCGTTGGAAATGGCGAGGCAATCTACGTTAGCGCGATTGTTTCCTTGATAGGAGAATAAAAGGGGAGAGTATTTGATATTGTTTTCCAGCAATTGTACATTTTACTGAAAAATAAAAGAAGGCGTTTCGCCTTCTTTTTGTCTTTTGTATTTTATTATCTTTTGTAATTATTTCTTATAGCTATCCTTCAAGCCTACGATTTGATAATATACGGGTTTTTCCTCGGTGGATTTTCCGCTTACTACGTAATAGCCGTTTCTCATAAACTGATAGGATGAGTATTTGGGAGCGCCCTTCATAAAGGATTCTGCCTTTGCGTTGGGGTATACCGTTTTGCTATCCTTTACCAAGCGGAGAGAGAAGTCTCTGCCGTCGTTGAGGTCGTCGAGGAGATAGTCGAATTCGTCAACTTCGCAAGGAACACAGTCTTTCGCATCAACCCAATGTATGGTGCCTTTTACCTTTATGCCTGCGTTTGCGCCACCTTCTTTGCTATCCTCAATCATCTTAACGTGAACAACGGTTTCGCCATCTTCAACGCCGTGGGAGAGGTATTCAACGATATATGCGCCTTTAAGTCTTACCATACCACCGGGTTTCAAACGGAAGAATTTGGGTGGAGGTACTTCGGCAAAGTCGGATTTTTCGATATAGATTTCCTTTGAGAAGGTGCAAGTGTGTACTCCTGCATCTTCCTTTGTGGGGTTGTTGGGGATTTGACAGTCTTCTTTGCCGTCATAGTTGTCGATAACAACTTTTAAAGGATCTTTTACAACCATAACGCGGGTAGCGTTTTGGTTGAGGTTTTCTCTTACGCAATGCTCAAGCAAGGCGGCGTCAACTTCGCTGTTTGCCTTTGCAACGCCGATACGAGAGCAAAAGTCTTTTATTGCATCGGCAGGATAGCCACGTTCTCTCATACCGCTGAGGGTAGGCATACGAGGGTCGTTCCAACCGTCTACTACGCCTTCTTCAACAAGCTTTTTCAAATATCGCTTGCTCATGATAGTGCGGGTGAGGTTTAGACGTGCAAACTCAATTTGTCTGGGGCCGGGCACGTATCCGCAGTTGATTTTTACCCAGTCGTAAAGGGGACGGTGATCCTCAAATTCGAGGGTACAAATCGAGTGGGTTATTCCTTCGATAGCATCGCTTATTGGGTGAGCAAAGTCGTACATGGGATAGATGCACCACGTATCACCAGTGCGGTGATGGTGAGCCCTTAATACACGGTAAATAACAGGGTCACGCATATTGATATTGGGGCTTGCCATATCGATTTTTGCCCTTAAAACCTTGGTTCCATCGGCAAACTTGCCGTCGCGCATATCGTAGAAGAGTTGCAAGTTTTCTTCAATGCTCCTATTTCTCCAAGGACTTTCGGTACCCGGTTGAGTGAGAGTGCCACGGGTTGCGCTGATTTCTTCAGCTGTCATATCGCATACGAAAGCCAATCCCTTTTTGATAAGTTCGACAGCGTGTTCGAACATTTTGGGGAAGTAGTCGGATGCATAAAGTTCTTGATCCCAAGAAAAGCCCAACCATTTGATGTCTTCCTTGATGCTTTCAACGTATTCAACGTCTTCCTTGGTGGGGTTGGTATCGTCAAAGCGAAGGTTGCACTTTCCGTTGTATTTTTCCTTTATACCAAAGTTGATGCAAAGGGATTTACTGTGTCCTACGTGAAGATAGCCGTTGGGTTCGGGAGGGAAACGGGTGATAACCTCGCTTACCTTTCCGCTTTCAAGTTCTTCATTGATAATACTTTCTATAAAATTAGAGCTTTCCATAATAATCTCCTTAATGCTTGCATTTGTGGGGGAAAACCAAGTCCTCTGCTGAGACGTAAAGTCTTCCGTCCTCGGTGGGCTTAAACCCAAACTTGTCAAAGTAGGGGTGTACCCAGTTTACGTATATTCCGTTTCCGCCTTGGGTATAGACGTTGAAAAGACTGCGCATAAAAAAGTCGCCCAAGCCTTGACCACGGATTTGTTGATAAATACCCACGGTTTTGATTTCTACCTGCATATCCTTTGTAAGTTTCGCCACTGCAACACCCACGGGGGTGTCTTGGCAAACCAAAAGAGAATAGATACCCGAGGGCATCTTTTTGTCTTCGCCGAAAACCTTTTGATATATTTTGTTGGCGCGTACCCAACTTTCTTCGTAACAAATGGTAAACATAGTTGTATTTTATATACCTTTTTTTAAAAAGTCAAGTTTAGTCTTGATACACCCAAGGTTCAAGAACGCAAACGTCCCTTAAGGGGCGGTATTTTTCGTCAAAGTCGAGGCCATAGCCTACCACGAATTTGTCGGGAATTTTAAAGCCGATAAACTCGGGGACAAGGTCAACTTTTCTTCGCGACGGCTTGTCCAAAAGGGTGCAAACTGCCACGGATTTGGGGTTTTGGGTTTCAAGATATTTTTTTAAGTAGGTCATGGTAAGACCCGAGTCAACGATATCTTCAAAAACTAAAACGTGTTTTCCTTCAATGCTTAGGGAAAGTCCCTTGCTAAAGGTTATTTCACCGCTTGAAACGGTTTTGTTTCCATAGCTTGAAAGGGCTACAAAGTCCAAAGCTGTAGCGGAGGGAAGTTCTCTTACGATATCCGCAAAGAAGAGAACAGATCCTTTTAGAACGCACAAAGCAACCAAAGGTTCGTCCTTATATCTTTGGCAAATTTCTTCTCCCAATTCCTTTATACGGGCTTGAATTTCTTTTTCACTGATAAGAAGGGTATATTCTTGCATAATCTTCACCTCAATTTGATTATACCAACAAGCAAACTTTATGTCAAAAGGTTGAAAAGGGTTTTACCCTTTTACCGCCTTTTTCCCTATGATTGACTATTATACTACGCATTTTTCAAGATTACAAGAAGGATAATCCTCTATTTGTCACGCTTGACAAAGAAAGGGGGTGATTTTATAATATAATTACGACAATGAAAAACCACTCCGCTATAAACTTTTTGGCGGAAAGCGAGGGGATTGTGGGAAATAAAAAAATAAAAGAAAACCAAAAGAAAAATTTGATGATTTTTATCTTGGTTGTTGGCATCGCTTTTTTCGTGGGCGCTATCGCTTTTCTCGTCAACACCATTGATTTTGTCTTAAATTCTACCGAGATTGATGCGAAAATTGTGGATATCCAATACGATCCTGATGCCGAAGATAACGAAATTTACGTAAGCTATACCGTTGACGGAAAAATTTATGCACACAAGGAACTTAACGTAAGTTGGGGATTTTGGGATAAAGGTGACGTTTTGAAGGTGAGATATCGCAATGATAACCCCAACGAGGTCAAATGGATTCTTTCCGATGCTTTGGTTAGCCTTATCCTTTTCTTCATTTCAGCCTTGCTTGTTTCAATATCCTTTATTTTCCTTTTAAAACTTGGCAAAAAGAAGAAAGCGGATAAAAAACTTGTGGAAAGCGGAAGAAAATGCTATGCCTACGTTGTGGATATCATTCCCGACTTTTCCACTAGGGTAAACGGACGCTACCCCTATTCTTCAGTGGTTTGCAAAAGCAACGAGACCGGATCGGTTAGGACCTATGCAAGCGACAGCGGAAAAATTGAGGATATAATTTTCATAGGCGATTTGGTTGCCGTTTATTGCGACCTCACAAACCCCTCTTTGTATTTCGTCGACCTAAACGATTACAAGCGCGGTGACGGAAAGATTCCAAGTTTTGAATCGGGCGAATCTTCTAAGGGCGTTACTCCTGACGGTGAAATTTACGACGGCATTTGGGAAGAAAGCGCGCCTTCTGCCACTACTACGAAAAGCAAGGACGACGGCGGTTTACGTCTTCCCGACGACGATTTGTTTTCATGATAGTAATAAAAATTAAGAATACATAAAGGGCAATTCATAGAATTGCCCTTTTTTTTCATATTGTTATTATTTTCTTTTAGATGCTGTCGCATTAAATGAGGTAGCGGTTAATATACACCCTCGGCTATCATTGCCTCGGCGACCTTTTCAAAGCCTGCAATGTTTGCGCCCCTTACAAGGTCGTAACCAAGGTTGTATTTTTGGCAAACCGCCAAAATTTGGTTGTGAATATTTACCATTATATTTGAAAGTTTTTCATCAACTTCTTCCTTTGTCCAGGCAAGTTTAAGGCTGTTTTGCGACATCTCAAGACCGGAAACCGCTACGCCACCGGCGTTTGCAGCCTTTGAGGGGGCGAGGATAACTCCCTTTTCCACAAGGTATTTGAGAGCGTCGTTTTTGGTGGGCATATTTGCAACCTCGACCACGTATTTGATACCCATTTGTACGATCGCTTTTGCATCTTCGATATCAATTTCGTTTTGAGTTGCGCAGGGCATAACCACGTCGCCCTTGATTTTTCCCCAAGGTTTTTGGTTGGGATAGAAGGGCACTCCGTATTTGTCGGCATAGGCTTTTATTCCAAGGCGTTTCGCGCGCATTTCCTCCAAGAATTCCACCTTTTCACCCTTTACGCCCTCTTCGTCATAGATAAAACCGTCGTGACCTGAAAGGGTAACGACCTTTCCGCCTAGTTCGTTGATTTTCAAACAACTTCCCCAAGTTACGTTGCCATAGCCCGAAAGGATAAAGGTTTTGCCCTTTATTTCCTCCCCTTGACCTTTCATAATTTCCCTAAGGAAATAGACTGCGCCAAAGCCGGTTGCCTCGGGACGAATAAGACTTCCGCCATAACTTAGACCTTTTCCCGTGATAACGCCGTTTTCATAGGCTCCGATAATACGCTTGTAAGCGCCGAAAAGATAGCCGATTTCCTTTGCGCCAACACCAAGGTCGCCGGCAGGGACGTCGGTTTGCGCGCCGATATGACGGTATAACTCGGTCATAAAACTTTGGCAAAAGCGCATAATTTCTCCGTCGGATTTTCCCCTTGGGTCAAAGTCTGAGCCCCCCTTTGCGCCACCCATAGGGAGAGAGGTAAGGCTGTTTTTGAAGGTTTGCTCGAAAGCCAAAAACTTCATAACCGAAAGGTTTACCGTGGGGTGAAAACGCAAACCGCCCTTGTAAGGGCCGAGAGCGTTGTTAAACTGAACGCGATAGCCTTTGTTGACTTGGGTGTTTCCCAAGTCGTCAGTCCAAGCAACACGGAAGATGATTTGCCTGTCCGGTTCGGTCAATCTTTCAAGAATAGCGTATTTTTTGTAGAGTTCTTCCTTTTCTTCTACCACAGGGCCGAGGGAAGAAAGGACTTCTTCAACCGCTTGCAAAAACTCCGCTTGATTTTCTTTCGCTTTTATATTTTCTAAAACTTGGGAGATATATGACATAACTTTTTCCTTCCACTTTTTTTTGATTATAAAACCAATTTCCCCTTCTTGTCAAGCAGGGATAAAGTTGAGGTGATTTTGCTTTGATTTTTTCAAGATTAGTGAGGACTTTATTAATTTTAAAAAAAAGTTGACAAATTGACAATCTAGTTTGCGTGTGTTATTGTAGGAATAGAAGAAGACTCTATCGTTGCTGTTGGAACAATAGGTTGTAAACGTAGCAAACTTGCGTTTATGCGTGGTTATAATGAAATGTTAAAACGTGTAAAACCAAGTGCAATTATCTGTTTCGGTTCGCCGTTTGCCGAAATGCAAGGGAATATTATCCCCATTGACTATAACGCTTCAAGGAGGGTTAATCGCAATGGGAGGTAGAGGAACTTATGCTATAGGCAACAATGTTGGTTATACTTATGAAAAAGTAGATGAAATAGAGGGTGTAAAGGTCTTGCAAGGGAAAAATGGCAAACATGGGGTGCCAGAAACGGCTCATTCAAGTAATGCGTATATTAAGTTGGATAGT
>JAEDHM010000074.1 GCA_016296985.1 Clostridia bacterium | reverse complement strand
ATCCACCTTAAAAAATCTTCCGTTGATTTTATAAGCGATAAACTCAATGCGGAAAATCGCCGAAAGCAAACTTCCTAAAAACACCTTTTCCAAAAGTCTTTTTTTACCTCTTGCAACCTCGTCTGCATGGCAAGGAATAAGCCTTTTCATGGTGTCGTACATCAATGATGCCATGTTGTCGGTATGGCGGAAAATCATATTGTATGGCATTACGTAGTGATACTCGTTTGTTATTTCAAAGCCCTTTTTCTTCAAGATGCTTGCAAGTTTGCATGAAGAAATATTGTTGATTTTCAAAGGTTCGCCCGAGGTTTTTAAGATAAAACAAGGCTTTCTATCCTCTTTTTCCAGTTTTTTTGCAACCTCAAGAAGAATTTTAGGAGCGTTAAAACCGTGTATGGGATAGGCAAAACCCACAAGGTCAAAGTCTTTTGTGTCAAAGTCGTTCAGTTTATAATCTATCTTTCTAATCTCAGTTTGAATATCCTTTTCTTCAAGGGATTGTTTGAAAAGGTTTACCGCCTTTTGTGTGTTTCCTGTTGCGGAAAAGGAGAAAATAACCGCTTTTTTCATACTATTCTTCCTTAATCTCAAATTTTGCTCTGTACT
Organism: Clostridia bacterium; assembly: GCA_016296985.1. Classification (GTDB taxonomy): domain Bacteria; phylum Bacillota; class Clostridia; order Christensenellales; family CAG-1252; genus JAEDHM01. Next base: position 6,737 of record JAEDHM010000074.1, on the reverse strand, counting down.
CGTCGTCGAAATAATAATAGGTGTTTTCCCTTAAAGCGTGGCTATCGTACCAAACTTGAGCGTAAAAGGGATTGTGTTTCGCTTGCATATCAAAATCCCATACGTTGACCTTCGTGCAATGAGGGCACCAATGTCCTGCCTTTAAAATGGTGTAGGGATTTGCCTCAAAACGGTGTCCTTGATGGCATTCCCATAGGGCTTTTTTATAAAGAGGATTGTTTTCGCTTGAAGATGACAAACATTTGCCACCACGGAATTTTGCCGCCTGTTGAAAATCCTCGAAGGACAATTCTTCATCCTTTTTGCTTTCGTCATAGCCGTGAGAAAGCAAAAATCCATTTTCTTTTATCTTTGAAAAATCCCTAAGAGCTTCGTAATCAAGGTCGCCGTCTGCAAGTTGACCTTTACACAAAAGAGGATAGTTCTCCCATTTTTCGGGCAGACATTGAATATTGTATTCGCTCCCGAAATAGGCTTTTACTTTTCCCTTTTCTCCTGCTTTTATCCACTTTCTCGGCGCGTTTTTATCTGAAAGCAAGCGTTGAATTGCAAGTTTTTTAATCAATCTTGTAGGCAAAATTTTCGCTACCCTGTAGTAGGGGTGTCTAATCAAAATTTCTTGCCAATAGTCAATGGTGGTTTCCTTTTGAAAATGGAACATTTCCTCAAGTTGATCGCTGTCCGCAAACCAAAGTCCGTGAAAGTTTCTCACGCTATTCCAAGAGGGATTTAAAAACTTTTCACCGTTTCCGCCAATAATCCTAAAACCTTGATCAAAGGTATCAAACCCGGTACAGCGGTTGGGCGCTCCGCCCCCGATATTGAAAACCTTGTACCAAAAATCAGTTATTTCTCCTTTTACGTCCTTTGCGATTATATTCGCCAAAAGTCGTCCGCTATCCCTTGCGGTAACCCACTCAAGGGGGGTGTTATAGCAGGTGTGAAACATAAGGCCGTCTTTCATGTTGTCGGTAAGCATATTTTTATGCAACATTGCGGTTTGTCTAAGCACCGCCCAAGTTTTTATCTTGCTTTCTAAAACTCGTCTTTCGCCCTCTACTTTAAAGGAAGCGTAGCAGTCGTATACGCTGGGCAAAAGAGGGTCGCCTACACGGCCCCAAGGGTGCCTGTGGTTTCTGTTACCATAAACCGCAACGGAGGAAATATGTATAAACTTTGGTTGATTTTCCTTTTTTTCAAGGGCGGTAATAAGATTGGTTACGCCGTCCACGTTGCACGCTTTTGCGCAGTTTGGATATTTGTCGGATTTCGGGGGAATAACCGCGGCAAGGTTGAGAATATAGTCGCAGTCTTCAATCAGTTTTTCGCAGTCTTCGTACACTGCCAAATCGCCGATTTGAACGTCAAGTCTGTTACGATAAATCTTTTTAAATTTTTTTGCAATCGCTTTGTCCTTTGCGGTATTAAGTACCAAAATTTTCACTTTTTCCACAAAGTCCAAGGTCATCAAACTGAAAAGGGTTTCAGTGCCCATATTACCGGTAGCGCCGGTCAACGCAATTTTAATCATTTTTTTCACCTCGTACCAATTATTGCAAAGAAAAATTACAAAAACAGGTAAATAATTATTACAAAATCATTACAAAAAAAGCCGTTTTGCAACGGCTGTTTGTTAAAATTCAATGACAATCGTCTTTATTTCGTGGGGTGAAAACTCAAGGTCAAGTCCTGACGACTTTTCCTCTTTTTCCAAAAGGTTTGTTTGATATACCTTTTTATATTCGGCGTTTATATCAAGTTTACAAGTTGTCTTTTTGCCAAATCTTTCATAAAGACGAAGGGTGATTCCTTTGCGGAATTGACTGGGTTTTACCGTTTCTAAAATAATATCTTCATTGTTTAGGCTAAAAGGCAAAGCAAAGTTTATATCCCTTGCCGAATTGAAAATACGATAATTGAAATTGTATGCGTTTTTGACAAGTTCTTTTTCGTCGCTTGGCAAGTCGATAGCGTAGTGGAATTCGTGTATACCCATATCGCAATTGGGGTCGGGGTATTTTGGCGAGCGCAAAAGGTTGATACTTAAAAGTCCGTCTTTTGCCCTATATCCGTATTTATAATCGGTGTACAAAGCGAAAATTCCTTTGTCGTCTTGAGTAGCAAGGTATTTATGAGCGCAAATTTCAAACTTAGCTTTGTCGACGGGATTGTCTGTTTTTGTGCTTCGTTTTATTTCGCCAAATTGAATATCGCATAAAGCTTCATCACCAAAACAGGTAGGATAAAAGTTTGCGCGGAGCATCTTGTGGGATTCTTTCCACTCAACCACCGTTTTGAAAAGCAACTTTCCGTCTTGACCAAGTTTTATTTTTTGCATAATTCCCGAGTTGTTATATTTGTAAACCAACTCAATCACTCCGCAAAAATCTTGGGTATAAACTCTCTTTTTCACAAGTTTGGGGGCGTGGGGACCTTTGATATAATCGGGATTTATATCCCAAGCGTCGTAGTGGCTTTTGGGATCATTGTAAATCGTGAGAAGATTCAATCCCTTTTCGCTTGCAAGTTCGCGGTTTCTCTTTTTATCCCAAAGGGATACAATTTTACCGTTTTTACCAAACCTTACGCGAAGGAAAGCGTTTTCCAAAAGGTTATCCTCAAGGATAACGGGCGAAGGGGAAAAGGGTGTATATTTTGCAGTAGAATAGGGTTTGCATTTTGCAATGCAAGGTTGTCCTTCGACCATTTTATATCCTGTTTGAGCAAAAGGCGAGGGGTTGATAGCGGTATCGCTAAGTTCTTCTTTTTTGTGGCAAATCGCGGATATTTTATCCAAAATATGGTGATAGGTTTCAAGAAGTTCGCCTACGCTTTCTTGGTGTACTCTTTGAATACTCGAGCCTGGGATTATGTCGTGGAATTCATTGAATAAAAGGGTTTTCCAATGTTCGTCGCATTTTTCCTCTTTGCCTTCAACGGCATAAAGCCACTCGAGGATGTGCAGCGCATTTTCTATCAAGCGGTGATATTTTTTAGTATTGCTTTGGGCGGTATAAGTACCTTGATGGGTTTCAAGGTAAAGTTCGCCGGTATAATCAGGCAAATTTTCTTCCTCTTTCAGCTTGTTGAAAAAGTTTTCCGCAAAGTCGCAGTTTACCGTATCTTCCTTATACAGTCCGCGCATTTCGGTTATGACGCCAACGTGTCCTTCTCCCGGGCCACCGCCACCGTCGCCGTCGCCGTAGATAATAAGATCTTGTTTCGTGTCTTGCTTTTTGCGTTTTTTGGATTTTGCAAGAGACAAGGGCGAGCCGTCGTTGCAATAGGTGCCTTCCGAGGATATATGCGTCAAAACTTCCGAGCCGTCAAGACCTTTCCATACAAAGGATTGGTAAGGGAAAGAGTTTACTTTATTCCAACTCAGTTTTATGGTGGCAAAATTCTCTTTTCCTACGCCTTTGATAATTTGAGGCAGGGTTTGAGTATAACCGAAAGCATCGGGCAACCAAACGGTTTTCGACGTTTTTCCAAAGTACTTAAGGAAAAATTCGTCGCCATAGGCAAACTGTCTTATCAAACTTTCGCCACAGGGTATATTTGTATCGCTTTCTACCCACATACCGCCTTGAATTTCAATTTTACCATCATCTACCGCATCTTGCAGTTTTTTGAAAAGAGGGGGATTGTTTACCCTTATCCAATCAAACATTTGCGCTTGACTTGCCCCAAAGCGATAGTCGGGGTATTTATCAAAAATAGACAAAGCGTTGGTGAAAGTACGCTCTGCTTTTCGCATAGACTCTCTTTTTGGCCAAAGCCAAGCAAGGTCAAGGTGAGCGTGACCGATTAGGGTATAGTTTGTGTTGTGCTTATCCCAAAGCCAGTTTGCGAGTTTTCTTTCGTTCCAAAAAGGATTGAGCAAAGCGATTGCATCGCGTATATTCTTTTTTGCCAAAGTAAGCGCTTTGTCGAGGGTATCCACGATTTCCTCTTGAAGTGGAAGACCGTTTTTTTCCTCTGCAACAAGGACAAGTCCTAGGGATAAAGCCTTGTAATAAAAGTCGGACAAAAGCTGGTTTTTATCGGCAAGATAGCAATAGCAAAGTTTTGCCTTTTGCAAAAACATACCGTTTATTCCGTTATATCCGCAGTCAACCCAAATTTCAAAACTTCCGTCTTCCTCAAGTTTGCCGTTCAAATCCAAAATGCGTTTCCCTGCCCCCGGCGCTTGAAAGGTATCGGCAACCCCCATTATGGTGGTTACGATATCAAAAGGTTCGCCCTTGTGATAGGCAAGCCCTTCTCCGTTTACGTTAAGGACGATTACCGGGTGTTTGCAAGAAGAGGGAACTTTTCCCTTTATCAAAAGCCAACAACAACCGAATTTTTCGCTTGCCCAAACTTCCCCCTTTTTGATTTTGTCGGGGACGTAATTTTCAAGAGCAGAGTAGGGAATAGGCTCGGCGCTTTTTATACAACCGACGTCAAGGTCGCAGATTTTCTTGTATATCCTTTTTTTAGTGGATAAAAACTTTTTTCCAAGGGTAGGGTGTCGTCCCAAACCCGATAAAAGATTTTTTATAATTTCAATCATAACGCCCCCTTCTTTAAAACTGCTTTGCATCCAGCTTCATTTGCAACTTTTGCCACCTCTTGCAAGTTTTCAAGGGTGAGCGGTTTTTCTTCCTCAATCAATTTGTGGATATAGGCGAGGGCAGTACCGAAATAGGCGTCGCCCGCTCCCGTAGTATCCACCGCTTTTACGGGTTGAGATGAGGTGAAAACGTATTCTTTGTTTACTACCACCCAACTTCCCTTTGCGCCGTCGGTGATAAAGATAATTTTGTCAAAGGGAATGGTGTCAATAGCCTCTTCAAAAGAGGAAGCGTTTTGAAAATCCAAAAGTTCGTCAAGACTGAGTTTTAAGATATCCGCTTGCAAAAGAAATTCGCGTAAAACGGTGTTCCTTTCCTCGCGATTTTGGTACAAATCATCACGGAAATTTCCGTCAATAGCGATTTTTGCGCCAATTTTTTTCCCTTCTTCAACTAGGGATTTTGCAAACTTTCTACCCTTTTTCTCGCTTAGCATAAGGGTGCCTACGTTGAGGATTTTTAGGGGAGCGACCTTGTCAAAATCCAACTCTTTCATTGAAAGTTGAAAATCGGCGGTATCTCTGCGGAAAAAGGTAAAATCCCTATCTCCATCTTTGTTGTGTGAAACAAAAGCCAAGGTAGTATTTCTCTTTTTATCCACAAGGATAATGGGATTGTCAAGGTTGAATTGAGGTATTTTGTCAAGCAAAAACCTACCTGCAACGTCATCTCCCACCTTCCCTAAAAAGGATACGGGAGCGCCTGCGCGCTTTGCGTTTACAGCCACGTTGAAGGGGGCTCCACCCACGTACATGGTAAAAGAGTTTTCCACCCCAATCATATCCACTAAAATTTCGCCAACGGATAAAATCATAAGCTCACCTTATTGTTTCGAGGGTAAACACTCGATCATTTCAATTCCTTCTTCGCTTTCTACAAAAAACTTTCCTTCCGCAACGTAGGGCAAAAAGAAATAATCGCCCTTGTTTATTTCGCGTTGATAATCTTCGCCCTTGATCACACCCTTTCCCGAAGTGCAAATCCAAACGGAAGGAGCGTAATTTAAGACAAGTTTTCCGCCCTTTACGGTATAGCGATTTTCTCCAAAACAGGGGGTAATATCATAGCCGATAAGTTCTTCTTTTTTCACCCCGTCCTTTTCATATACAACCTTGGGTTTTACCGCCGATTGCATAACCGCTTTTTCTCCAATGAGGGAATAATCAAAGCAGTCAAGGGCGGTATCTTTGTCAAGTCCAATGTATTCTTCTTGATAACTTATGTGATAATCACCGCACCATCTTTCGGGCTGAATGGTAAAATCAGTAGGCTCTTGCACTTCAAGTATGGTACAACCTGCGCCAATAGCATGAATAAGTCCGGCGTTTATGATAAACACGTCGCCAACCTTTGCCTCAACCTTGTGCAAAATGCTACTCATAATATTTCTTTCTTCCTCGCTTTGATCCTCAAGTTTTGAAAGTTCTTCCTTTGAAATCTCTTTTTCAAATCCAAAGTATATGCAGGCGTTTGGGCGAGTAGCCAAAACAAGCCAAGCCTCGGTTTTTCCGTATTCCGAGTTAAAGTGTTTCTTTGCAAATTCTTTGGTGGGGTGTACTTGCATAGGTAGACGAATAGCGCTGTCAAGATATTTTACCAAGCAATCGTATTTTCTGTCCCCAAGCAAAAGATGAGGGTATTTTTCCAAAAGGTCGTCGAAAAAGGAGTTTGTGCCTTCAACAACGCTTACGCCGTCCCTTTCGCCAAAGTATTTCGGGTTGATTGCCTTAACCTTGCTTGCAATCCACTCTTCGGGGAAAAAGTCGTCCTCGGACATTTTACTTCCGTTAAACAAGGCGATTCCCTTTCCGCCCAAATAAACTCTGTAAACACGATTTTCCTTAAAAAATATAGGTTTTGATAACAATTTTTCCATAAACTAACCCCTCGTTTATTGTATAAAACAATTATACAATATAACTTTCTTTTCTTCAAGACGGAATTTTTGCAAATTTGAAAGAAGAGGTATCTAGATAAGCGGTAAACACAGTGTTTTTTAAGTTGTTTTATATGATAATATTTCTTTACGACACAAAAAAAGACAAGCCGATTTAGGCTTGTACAATCGTTATATGGCGATAGTTATTTTTCTACCCTCATTTTCTTGGATGCTTACGATTT
>JAEDHM010000073.1 GCA_016296985.1 Clostridia bacterium | reverse complement strand
ATCGTGAACTTCTTTACGCCCATCCAAACTCAGTACGACGTTGCTCATTTCCTTGTTGCAAAAATCAATCAAGTCGTCGTCAACTAAAACACCGTTAGTAGTAAGGGTAAATCTGAAGTTTTTATTGTGAATTTTTTCTAGGGATCTTGCATAAGCAACAAGCTCTTTGATCATATCAAGGTTAAGAAGGGGCTCGCCACCAAAAAAGTCAACTTCTAAATTATGGCGAGTGCCCGAGTTTTCAATCAAAAAATCGAGAGCACGTTTGCCAACTTCTAGTGACATAATAGCCCTTTCTCCATGATAATTGCCTTGACTTGCAAAGCAATAAGAACAATTCAGATTGCACGTATGAGCAACGTGTAAGCATAATGCTTTGATTATTCCTTTGCTTTTATTCTTGAGTTTTCCGGCAATATTTTTGAAATTGTCTTCTGAGAAAAGTTTTCCACAATCAACCAAAGACTGTATTTGAGAATAGCATTCTTCAACCTCGGATAAACTTTCACCGGGTTGCAAATACTTATCTTTAATTATTGAGAAAATTTCTTTTTTGCTGTGCTTTTGATATGAGGAAATAACGTCGTAAGCAATATCGTCAACAACGTGAACAGAGCCCGATGCAACGTCAACGACTATATTATATCCGCCAAGTTTAAATTGATGAACCATAAATCTCCTTATGAAAAAGGGTTGTCAATGCGACAACCCAAATTCTTTAATTACTCGCTTTTCTTGTTTTCGGTGTTTTCGCACTTTTGGTTTGCGATTCCGCAACTTGTTTTACAAGCGGATTGGCAAGATGTTTGACATTCGCCGCAACCACCGTTCTTTTCGCAAAAGTTACGAGTGTTTAATGTTTCGATATGCTTCATTGTGTAAACCCTCCGTAGATATCGTATTATTTGTATTTTAGCATTACAATCACAAATTGTCAACACTTATATAAATATTGAATTTATATAATATACAAATAATCTAGAATACTAGAACAAAATAATAATTACAAGATAAGAAAACGGCAACCTCGGTTGCCGTTTAATATTAATGTTTTTCTTTATGGAATCTTGAATCCATCCACAAGCCCATTAATGCAGCCATGTGACGGGGGAGTGTAGCTTCGTCAAATTCGACGATATACGTATCAGCAAGTTTTAAGACTTTTTTCTTTATTATTGCTATAGGATTAGATTTATCAACGTACTTCCAGTTTGCGTCAGCTTCGAAAATTTTACACTTATATCCGCCACTACGTAAAATATACTTTTTACCCTCAAGTTCGAAACGCCATTTTTGAACAAAAGGTTTGTGGAATCTTCCGTCCATCATGCCAACGTCAGAGTCGAAAGTTCTGATAAAACAACCGCCAAAGGGGGATAAGAATTTATACTCGAGGGTATACAATTCTCTACCGTCTAAATCATACAAAGTACAATTAGACCTAAATCTAAATAAAGTTTCTCTTGCTAAAAAAGCAGGTTGATCATTTTGATCTACGATATTAAACTTATCGCCAATCGAGAAAAATCTTTGTGAAATTTTAAGTTGCATATAAAAACCCTCCTTACATTACGAAATTAAAAAGTGCGCAAGGACAAAAGGGCAACGCCCAAAACCCTCACAGTATCAAAGATGTGAGCATCTTCATCTTTTCCATAACTAAGTTTATAATAACCAGGTGCTTTTTCGTACTTGCATACAGACAGTTTGTTATCGATAATAGCAAGGATAACGCTACCGGATTTTGCATAACTTTGCTTTTTAAAAATTATAGTGTCGCCATTGAAAATTTTAAGTCCTTCTGCCAAATCATCTTCAACTTTGACTGCAAATAAATCACTTTCGGTATTAAAGAAATCTTTTGATATGGCAATTTTAGATTGAACGTTATTCTTATCTAAAAGGGGAAGATCGGGATCAAAGCCTTTTATTACAGGAACAACCACAACCGAGCTTCCTTCGTTGTCAACAAGTTCGATTGCGCGCTTTTTTCCTTGATTAAAGGTGATATAGCCAAGTTCGGCCAAAAGTTCGAGATGGCGTTTTACCGTCGCAGTTGAGGTATAATTCATATTCTCCAACATTTCACGATAAGAAGGAGAGTAACCATTAAGTTGCTTAAAGGTTTTTAAAAAATCATATAACTGCATAAGTTGTGTACGTGTACTATCTTTAATCATAAATCTTTCTCCTCGTGTATAATAACATAAAATTTTTCCAATGTCAAACATATTTTTATATACACAAATGTTTATATGGTAATTTGTTTACATAAACTTATTTTCACATAAACATAAGTTTGCATAAACATATATTCATATAAAACTATGTTTACAAAAAAATAATTTCACATAAACATTTGTTTGTGTGAAATTTCGTTTATATGAAAATTTGTTTGATATTAAAAAGAATATTGAATAAAAAAGGATTTTAGTCGGATTTTTTGTCCCGTAACTGAACTTTTCTTGCTGCTTTTTTACGAATATCATCAGAAAGGGCAGCGTAATGCTTTTTTGTTGTGTTCACGTCTTTGTGTCCAAGCACGTCGGCGACCACGTAGATATCACCAGTCTCGTTATAAAGGTTTGTGCCGTAAGTACTTCTTAATTTGTGAGGAGTAATTTTCTTCAAAGGCGTTGCAACTTGAGCATACTTCTTTACCATAAGCTGTACAGCTCTTACGGAAATCCGTTTGTTTTGAAGGGATAAAAAGAGGGCAGAAGTTTCAACAACAATTTGAATTCTATATTTAACGTATTCTAAAAGTGTTTCAGCAACTTCGTCAGAAAAATACAGTATAGTTCTATTTCCACCTTTACGGGTAACGGTAAAAGCGTTATTTTTAAAATCGATATCCTCAACGTTTAAGCCCACACACTCTGAAACACGGATTCCCGTACCTAAAAGTAGGGTAAGAATAGCAGTATCTCTAAGTTTAGTATGTTCTAGATATTTTTTTTGATGCGGATTAAAAGCGTCATGTTCAAGGGTACCGTCCACAATATCTAAAAGATCAGCAACTTCATCAACGTCAAGTCGAATTATGGGCTTATCATGAAGTTTTGGCATGGGAATTTTGGCTGCGACGTCTTTTTCTAACAAACCTTTATTGTAAAAATATTTAAAAAAGGAGCGAATTGTAGCAATTTTTCTTGCCTTTGCGCGCTCGTTATCACTGTATTCTTTACCTTTAAAAGAGTAAAGAGAAAGGTTTTCAACGAAAAACTCGAGATTGTCTAACGTAACTCGATTTAGGTCGTATACTTTAAAATCTTTGACAGTCATACCATCAAATTCGTCGGTAAGATTTACAAGGAAGTCAAAGAATATTCTTAAGTCGTAAGCATAACTGACTCGCGTCAAAAGCGAAGTCGTATTTTCTATACCACGAAAAAAGTCGTCGCAAAAAGAAGGAAGTTCACGCCTAAGTTTGCGAAGTCGTAACATATTGTCATTGTCACGTTGTCTAAAATAATCGTCAGCCATAAAATCCCACCAAAATTAATAATTCGTGTTTAAAGTATCTTTTTCACGCTTATCTATTCGCAAAACTTGTCTTTTGCGAATAGATTACAAAAATATAATATCACCTATTTTTACAAGTGTCAATCCCTTTTTATGAAATATTTTCGAGTAGTTTACAAAATTTTACAATCATAAATGTCGAGATACTCCATTTATATATTGACAATAAAAATTAAAAAATGTAAAATTACACTATGAGAGCACACGTCGACAACTTTAGGGATAAAATCACTGATTATATTCTAAAGCTTTTAAATGACAACAAAAATCTTTCCTTGGCAGATATCAACAAGGGAATTTTGTCATGTACAAAAGGTTATCAGGTGTATTCCCCTACCCTTGACTATCTCGTAAGACGCGCCATTGGCAACGGTTACGTAGCATCAGTCAATTTGGGCGGAGTTGAAGTTTTTAATCTCACTCAAGCTGGCGCCGACTACTACAAGTCAGTTTCAGTCATTTGGCTTAATACTTATGCAGTTGAGCAATGTTTACATTTGGGAAACACCCGTTTTGCCGACGATGCAAACGCTGATACCGAATTTATCTTGCATCAAGAACCTGATGGTACAATTTCAATTGAGTTGGCAATAAACAGACCCCCTCAATACGTTGCACCTTCCTCTCTTGAACAAATCGGTGTTTTTGAAGATTACAGCTATTCATCTGATTCCGAAACAAAGGCTCGTGCTAAGGCAATGTTGTTTGGTGATCTTCCTCCTGTAAAACCAAGAGAAAAGAAGAAGGATACTCCCCTACCTTTGCTTGAAGCAATTGAAACCTCCTCGACCGTTGTTGAAGCACCTGCGGTTGAAGAGGATGAAGATATTGAAGAAATTATTGAAGATTATTCTTCTCCCATCGTTGTTGAAGAGATAAAAACTGTTGAAGCACCCAAAAGTCCTCTCGAATCATTTTTGTCTTCTATCGATACAACCGATCCATATAAAACTAAACTTGCTGATATTTTTGCCGAGACCTTTGCACCCGTTGAGAAAAAGGAAGTTGTAATTGATACCCCTGCGCCGTCAAAATCTCCCGTTGCAAGTTTTTCTGATTTAAAATTGATGCTTCAAAAAGAAGGATACGAGCTTAACCCATATTCCCGTCAAAGCGCAATTAATTATTTCAATATGAATTTTTATTTCTCGGGAAAACTTTTGCGCGATACCTTGACGTTGGGATACCTCTTCTCACTGCTTAGCATTTTGGCTTGCTATTTTATCTTTAATCCGGTCAAGCCTATGGGATACATGCCCTATCTTATTGCTGCTGTGGTTATGCTTGTTTTCCCAATTGTTGGTTGGATTCACTTTTTGCTAAAACCTGACAGACGTAAAAAAGCGGACCATACCTTCAAAATTACTTTTGCCGGACTGTTGATGGTATACATCGACCTAGCAGTCGTTGTTACGCTCATTGGATTTGTATTCTTACACGTAAACGTAGCAGACTATTCATCAATGCTCTACCCTATTTTATATCCTTGTATCTTGCTTTTATATTTGCCAATATGCGGAATAATATATGGATTGCTTTATAAAAACAAAAAGTATTTTCTTAAATAATTGAAAAAAATGGTTAGGAGATTTCCTAACCATTTTTTCAATTACGTTAATAAAAAACGGCAAACGTAAATTGCCGTATTTAAATGAGAATATTATATCTCTTTTCTGTCCGTTAACGCCCTTGACAATGTCAACTCGTCCGCATACTCAAGTTCGCTACCAGCAGGCAATCCTCGAGCAATACGAGTAACCTTTACGCCCAAAGGTTTTAGCAATCTACTGAGGTATAAAGCGGTAGCATCTCCCTCAATGGTTGATGCGGTAGCAACGATTATTTCTTTCACTCCGCTAATACGGTCTAGGAGCGCCTTTATATTCAAATCTTCTGGACCGACACCGGCCATAGGATTAAGTAAGCCGTGTAAAACGTGATATACACCGTTATAATCCTTTATCTTTTCCATTGCCGTTACTTCTTTTGGTTCACTCACAACACAAACAATAGAGTTATCGCGGGATGAACAAATTTCGCAAACGTCGTCGTCGGTATAATTTCCGCAAACTTTGCAAAAATGCACCTTTTCTTTCACTTCGCGGATCGCATCAATGAAGGAGTTTGAGTCCTCGTCAGTCATGGCCAAAATTGCGTAGGCGTACCTAGCAGCAGTTTTTTTACCAACACCGGGCAATTTAGTGAACTTTTGTATAAGATTTTCAAGAGGTGGAATTTTATCCATTATCTCAAACCGCCCAACATTCCGGCATAAGGTCCCATAACCTTTTCGGCCTCTTCGTCAACAGCAGCTGCAGCTTCATTGTAAGCGGCAATAATCAAATCTTCAAGCATTTCAAGATCATCCATATCAACTGCTTCGGGTTTGATTTTGATTGCGGACATCATTTTATCCCCGGACAAAGTAACCTCTACAAGTCCGCCACCTGCTTCTGCCGTAAATTCGGTATCCTTAAGTTCTTCTTGAGCTTTAAGCATATCCTCTTGCATTTTTTGAGCTTGGCGCATAAGAGCTTGCATATTTCCGCCACCGCCAAAACCACCGTATTTAGCCATATATTTGCCTCCTAATTATTGTTTTTTTATTGTAACAAGGTCTGCACCGAAAAGTTCTTTTATAGTATCGATAGCAGGACGCTTTTCTTTGGGATTATATTTTTTAACGTCAAGATTGATTTCATCAAGTCCAAGAACAACTCGAAGTGCTGATTTGATAGCCAAAAGATTGTCCGGCTTAATTGGGTTGTCCCCTTCTTTTTCGTAATCATACATAAACAAAACGTTATTTCCGTCAACTTTAAGGAAAGTAGTTGCTTCAGCAAAAACGAATGATAGTAGCATGTTGCTACGCGACTTTCTTAATTCTTCGATAACGGCACTTTTAAGACGGCGCATTGCGGTAGTAATTTCGCCACTAAATATGCTGTCGTTTATGCTAATTTCACTGATGTTGACTCCCTGCATCGGGTTGTTGTCAACATTTTCTTTTGTTTTTGAAGGAGCCTCTTCCTTTGATTCAACAACTTGAGTAGCAGGCGTTGATTCAACCTTTACGGTAACACCTTCTTTTATTTTTCTTTCGCAAGCGTCAATACGTGAAATGATGTCAGTATCATTTTTTCCTGAAAGTTCGGCAATTTTCACAACGGAAGTTTCAAGGACAATTTGAGGATAAGCGCTGTATTTCATTTCCATATCAACACCGCACATTGCTTCAAGAGCCCTCAAAATTTCGATTCCCGAAAATTTGTCGGCAATTTCAGTATATTTCTTAAAAAGTTTTTCGGGTATTGATAAAAACTCTTTTGCATTTTTATCCTTTTTTACCAAAAGAAGATTACGCAAACATTCGGTAATGTCACCGGTCAAGCGCATAATATTTTTACCCTTTGAAACGCTTTCGTTTATAAGTCCCAAAACCTTGCCACCGTCATTTGAAAGCATTGCAAATACCATATCAGCCACAATTTCAGGGTCGTTTGCACCCATAACTTCAAGAACGGAAGTATAGTCTATTTTATTTGTATACGCCATGCAGGCATCGGCAAAAGAAAGCATATCACGCGAACTACCATTGCCCTGTTTTGCTATGACGTTAAGCGCTTCCTCAGTATAAGAAACACCTTCAGCATCATATACTGATTTGACTTGCTCTTTTAATAAATCGGTGGAAATAAGCCTAAATTCAAACTTGATACACCTTGACAATATAGTTTGTGGTACTTTATGTAATTCTGTAGTTGCTAAAATAAAAATAACGTAGGATGGTGGTTCCTCAAGAGTTTTAAGCAATGCGTTGAACGCTGCACCTGAAAGTTGATGTACCTCGTCGATGATA
>JAEDHM010000072.1 GCA_016296985.1 Clostridia bacterium | reverse complement strand
AAGCCCTATCTCAAGGGTTCTTTCCATTTTGTTCACTCTTCTTTTTGTCGCTCTTTTCGTGACGGTGGAGGTATTTTTATTCAAAACCATTTTGGATAAAATCCTAACGGTACAAAATGCGCCTAGGACCTTTCTTACCCTGTTTTTGACGGTAACCTCCCTTTTGTTGGTGATTGCAAACACCTTTCAAGCGAAAAAACTTTTCTTTGACGCAAAGGATATCGAGCAATTGTCCACCCATCCCGTGGCAAACCGTCAAATCATCTTGTCAAAGCTTGTCTTTTTGCTTGTTTCCCATTGCATAACCTCAACCATATTTCAATTTCCCTTGTTTATCGCTTATGGTATAACGGTTGGGAAAATGGCGGTTTTCTACTACACGGCTATATTCTTTCCCCTTGCATCCTTCTTGTTTATTGGGGGAATATCCCTTTTGCTCGTGTATCCCTTGTGGTTGTTGACTTCCTTTTTGAAAAAGCACTTTATCTTGCAGTTTATCACCTCGATTATAGCAATCGTTTTGATGACTCTTGCTTATTCCTACGTATTGGATATATTTATCAATTTGGTTGCAAACAACGACCTTTTGACCCTTTTCTCAGACCAATCCATTGAAAAATTTATGGTCTTTGAAAAGTATGCGGTGCCTCTAAACTTTATGGTTGACATCTTCGTCAACAAGGCGTACCGCCCCGTCCTTCCCTTTCTTACCATATCCTTGGGTGTTTTTGCTTTAGGATTGGGCGTTTCAATTTACGCCTTCCACACGGTAAGAAATTTGAGCATTGCAGAAACACCATTGACAAAGGAAAAAACCTTCAAGGCTACTTCTCCCTTAAAGGCGTTGATAAAAAAGGAATTTATACTTATAGCCAAAAACTCTGACTATATCTATTCCTTTACCGGACTTTTGCTGGTGCAACCCCTTTTGTTGCAACTGGTGGTAAAGTCCATAAACGCGGTTTTAGGCGCAGGCACTATAATGTACTATACAGCCCTTGTCCCCGGATTGATAACCTTTGTGGACGTGCTTATAGTAATGCTTTTCTCGGTGGTAATCAATCAGGGAGCAAACAGTTATATAGGTATGGAAGCATCTACCATAAAGGTGCTTAAAACCATACCCGTACCCTACAAATTGCAGTTGGCGGTAAAGGTGGCGATACCTTATTTGTTCTCAATCGTATCCCTTCTTTTCTCCACCATAGTTTTGATTGCAACAAACACTATGGATTGGTCCTATTGCTTGCTTACCTTCCTTCTTACCGCAATATTTATCTTTGTTTTCGATATGATCTCCTTGCAAGAGGAGTTGAAGATAAGGCACAATAAAGAGCGTTCATCCTTTTTATCCGGGGTTTTCGCCTACTTGTTGCCTATAACGTTTACCGTAACGGCGATTATACTTTCCTACTTTAAGATAAACGGCTATTTGTCCTTCTTAGGCGGTTTTGCCGTATTTATCCTTATCGGCGTCTTTCCTGTGGTTTACACCTTCAAAAACGCAGGACGGTTGTTTATGGAATTGGAGGCGAAGAACTGATGAAAAAGAAAAATCTTATCGTCCTTCTTATAATTCCCTTCCTAATTTCCGCCCTAACCATCGTAACGGTAAACGTTTCCTACAACCTTATCGACGTGGATATTTCCCATATACAGTGGGATTTCGATGATATCGAGGCATTCCAAATCGGCGAGGATAAATTTATCCTTTCCGCCGAAGGGGTAAACAACAGAAACCACAAGGTAGGCAAGGGAAACGAACTTGTGTGGTTTGTAAAAAATAAAAACGCAGAAGATCCCGACCCTTGCGCATCCATTGAAAAGGAAGGCTCGACCTTCTATCTCACCACCTTAAAAGTAGGCGAGGTTATCGTAACCTGCGCAAATACGAAGGGTAACGTAAGCCGAAGTTTTACCGCCATATTGTATAAAGACGGCGCCGTATATCTTACTCCGACCTTGGGACAGTCAAAATACGGCAAGGTGGACGAAACCAATTACTTCGGGGAATTCGACTTGGTAAACGGCAAAAAGGAAACTGCAAGTTTTGCAATGCAACTTGTTGCAATCCCTGCATCCGTTTTAGAGACCGTAAGCATTCAAACCGAGGGACAGTCGGTTTTGAATATAGACAAGAAAAACGCCACTATTTCAGGGGGCAAAGCTGTGGTTGACGGCCGTGTCGAAGTGCGAGGTGAAGGAGAAACCACTTTCAAGCTTGCAACCACCCTTGATTCTGAAAATATCTCATTGCGAGATTATGGCATAAGCGTAGTAAAGGAGGGCGTAAACGTCTATACCTTCGAGGATTTGATGGCTTGCACAAACAAGTCGGAAGAGGGTGAAATAGCGGTTTTGCAAAGTTCTTTCGTGGCGGAAAAGACCAAGTACGACACCGGCGAAGTTTGTTATGGAAATAAAAAGGATGGTAAATTCGACTTTTCCGTTGAGTATATCGCAACCAAGTACAACCACGAGTTTTTAAAACAGTGGAATAATATTGCAATCAAGGAAAAAGTTTACGAGCCTAAAGTATGCGTAGGTTTGCACGTGAAGAAGGATGTGTACGGAAACGGAAATATGATCAATTTCCACAACCTTGCCTATCCCTCTCAAACAATAGGCGGAATCCCCATGAACGGGGCGGACGACCTTTTCAGGGGACCTTTGCCCTTTTATACCGTAGGCAATCCTCGTGGCGGAAGCGATATGTCGGATATGAACCTTATTTCCGCCTACGCGCAGGATAATATAGGTATGTACGTACAAGGCAACGGTATCACCCTAAACGATATCGTGGTGAAAAACTGCGACGACGTCAACTCTCTTTCTCACCTTTCCACAGTAGGTACGGTAGTAGAGATTGATGGCGAGGGCATAACCCTAAAAAATATGCGTTTGTCCAACGGAAGACAAGTGGTGAGAAGTTTTTCAAATCACAACCTTACCCTTGACAACTGTCGTCTGTCCAACGCGCGAAACTTTTTGTTTGTAACCGGCTCTAACGAGTTTTCAAACAAAAACCAAAAGATTGCTCACACTTTTATGACGGCGAAAGATGAGATTACTTCAAACCTAACCGATTATTTGTCGGCAAAGGGTGAAGGCAACGTTTTGTTGAGCGAATACCTTGACGGTATTGCTGAAACAACGGGTACTTACGGTAGCAAGGAAAGGTTGAAAGAGGCGATGATGACCTTGCAACACGCACTTGACGACGAAAGCGTTAGAAAGGACTTCAAGGGAAGTACGGAAATAAAGGATTGCGCCTTTGAAAGGTCGGGTATATCTTGTATTGCTCTTGAATCCCTCTTTAACGGTCCCTTCCTTTATTCTCCCGATTCGCCCACCAATATCGCGCCTTTCTTTGCAATGCTTAACAACATGTTGGTAGGCAAGGACTTTATTCCTCGAAATATAAGCGGTACTTCCTATCCCGTTAAAATCAACCTCAGCGGAAAGACGAAGTTTTACGACTACAAAACTTGGGATGAGGTGGACGTAAGCGGATTGGTAAATGAAAATATTTCCACCCTTGTAAAAGAGATTTTGAAGCGTGACGGATATAGTATTGACAATATCTTCCCTATCAAAAAGCTTTTGAAAGCGCAACCCTATTCCATAGACGTTGAAGGTGTTAAAAAGGTAAATATCCCCATTACCTATTACGGTGGTGGCGCAAACTATTCCCAAATTACCACCAACGGTCTTGATTTCGAAGTCGCATCTCACCTAACCGGAGCAAGCGAAGGAAAGCCTATTGAGGCTGAAGAAATAAGCTTGCTTGATGAATATATGGTTTTACCTCCCGTAAGACCTTCAAGCATATCCTCGTCAGGAGGCTTGGGAGGACTTTTAGAAGGGCTTAAGGTTGACCAAAACACACTTATAAAAACAGTTACTCTCGTAACAGGGTGCGAGCCCTTCAAGTTTGTCTTCATAAACGGCGGTTATCTCGTAAATCAATCGCCTTCCATTGAAGAAATGAAGGAAAACGCCCAAAGGAGTTAGTATGAAAAAGATTTTATTGCTATTAATAACCGTGATGATCCTATGTATCATTTTCACAGGTTGTTCTTTCGCTTGGAGCGAGGAAGACGAGGGATTGTCCATTGCAAGTATCGAAAAGATAGTTGACGCTGACGGAGCGGTATATATGGAAATCCGCTATAACAATTCCGACGTAGTCGACCGCTTTCTTTTGCCTGACGGCAACGGTATCGTTGACACTTCCTACGAGTTTAATGAAACCGAGCAAGTTACCGAGGTTACCCTTACCTATCAAAACGGCGATAAGGCCTTGGTAAAAGTTCCCTTCGGCAAAGATGGTAAAGACGGCGCAACCATAACTAAAGTAGAACTTGAATATGACCTAAACGACGTTCCCTTTTTAGTTTTTTACAGCGCATCTGAAAACAATTTGTGGATTGAACAAGGTAAGGTTAATATAAGCCAAATGAAGGGTAAGGACGGCAAAGGCATTGAAAAATGGGAGGCCTTCTCCGATGAAATTGGCGCAGGCGTAAGCATTACCCTAAACGGTGAAAAACAGGCTACGAAATACTATTTTACCTATTTCCAAAATATTAGCATCGAATTGATAGGTAACGACTACGTTGTAACCATTACCGACGGAAATCCTCTCACCGGCGAACAAGTTTTCTACCTTACTCGTCAACCTACTTGGTTAACAGGTACAAACATGCCCAGCGACGACAACGACGGTATCCCCGGCGACTTCTATTTTGACACAAGAAGAAAGGTGATTTACGTCAAACGTGTAAACGACTTGGGCGAAGCATTTTGGGACGAAGTAGCAAATTTCCGTGGCTCTTGCTCCGTAACGTTTGACCCCGATGGCGGTGTAATCAAGGGGTTTGACGAGCAACAATACGACGACGTTTGGGTGTTTGACGGTATTCCCTACGGCGCTTATTTCCTTGACGAGTATACTGCGCTTCCCACACCTGAGAAAGACGGCTATACCTTCTTAGGTTGGTATCGCAACTTTGAAAAGGGCGAAGGCGAGGTAGCATTCAATATCTACGACAAGTTATGGGACGATCAAACCTTTTACGCAAAATGGCAAGAAAATTAATATACTTAAAGAGGTAAATAACAAAAAAGCAGGAAATTTCCTGCTTTTTTTGTTTGTAGTGAAAAAAGAGGACTTTTGCAAGTCCTCGCTTTTTGTTATTCTTCTTGAGTGACGGGAGATTCCTTTTCAACCCAATCATTTTGATTTTCAACTTCGCCTTCTTCGGAAGGAATTTCCTCGGTGCTTTCCTCGGTTGTTTCACTTGTTTCACCCTCGACGTCGTCGCTCTTTTTGCCATCTCTCTTTTCGATAGCTTCAACCATTTCGGAGAACTTTTCTTCGGAAATGGTAAACTTTTTGTACATAAGTACGCAAGATCCTACGATAAGGGCGACTGCAATAACACAAACGATAATCTTAAGTTTCAAGCCGGGATTTCCGTCTGAAACCATTGCTCTTTCAATTTCAACCAAAGCATTTTTAATTTCGTCGCTTACGACACCGCTTTCTTGCGCCTGTTGAATTTCGGCGGGGTTAAAGCCCGAATTAAGCAAGGTTTCTATCATTTCTTCGGTTAGCGTGCCTCTTGTCGCAGCGTTGTCGATTTGCGAAATTTTGTTGGTAAATCCATTGATACCTAAAAGGATATACAAAAGGGTGAGAATACCGGTTTGGAAAGCGTTTCCTATTTTTGCCATAAGAGGACGGATAGAGAAAATTACGCCTTCCTTTCTTTCCCCCCAATTAAAGTCGTTATATTCGATACAGTTGCTTATACCTATGGTCATAACGTTGTAAAGCAAACTTTGTCCTACGCTTATGAAAAGACCGCACAATGCCATAAGGATAAAGTCAAGGTTCATATTGATACCGAATATTGAAAATTCTACGTTAGTCTTGAATGCCGTACCTACGCACATGAAAAGGCCATAGCCGAAAATGGAAATAATCATTGACGCCAAAACCATTTGTTTTCTCGTCAACTTTTTAGAGAAAGCGCCGTAGAAAAGCATGGGGATTGCGCCGGATATACCGAATATAAGACCGAAGATAGTAACCAACATACCCTCAAGCCCGTATTCAAGATAGGTGTAATAGGTCATTGCAACGAAAAGCATACTTGCCCCGATATTGTATAAAAACATTACGATGGCAATAACCCGAAGTTGATCGTTTTGTTTTATAACTTGCCACAACTCTTTTAAGGGGTTTTTCTTTCTCATTTTTTCCTTTACCTTTTCCTGCGCAGTCAAAAGGGTTGACTTGTGGGGTGCGCCGAAAAAGGTCATAACCTGACAACCTAAAAAGGCGGCGCAGATTATACCTGCCATAACAAGGTAAGAGGTAGAAATTGAAGGAGTGATTGCCAAAGCGCCAACGGTAAGGGGTTGCACCACAGCGCCTGCAACGCCACCGCCTAAGCCGGCAAGAAGGTTTGCCCACGAGGTCAAGCCGTCACGCTCTTTCTTGTCGTTGGAAAGGGCAGGAAGCATAGACCAGTAGGAAATATCGTTCATAGTAAAGGTAATTCCCCACAAAAGATAGGCGAAAGCGAAATAAATTACGTAATCCCATCCCTTCAGCGGTACCGCATAAATGGACATAATTACCACCACGTTGGTACAAACGCCAAGCAAAAGCCAAGGCTTAAACTTGCCTCGTTTGTTGTGAGTATACTCGATTATCGTACCCATAATAGGGTCGTTTAGACCGTCGAAAATCTTGCAACAAATCATAATAACGGTAACAACCGCAAGCATTTTGTCGTCAAGGTTGCGGGTAAGCATCAAGAAGGTGAGAATTTGAGCGTTAATCAAACTGTACGCCATATCTCTTCCGATACCACCGGCGCAATAGGAAAATTTCTGCTTAAAAGAAAGCAGTCCTACCTTTGGTTTTTCTACCTTTGTTTTTGCCATTTCAAGCTCCTTAATCGGGAAAATCCCCTAAATATAAACTTATGATAACACACAAAAAGCGAATTGTAAATACACAATATTTAGGAAAAACATTAATAAGTGAATAATTAGTATATATGCGCGCGGAAAAACTCCCATAAAATCTATCAAGAGGAAAGTAAAAAAAGAGCATTTTTCTTTTACAAATAAGGAAATTTTCTTGAATTTTGCCTTAAAAAATCAACTTTTAGCATAGAAAATGTAAGAAAAATAAACAAAATTTTATCACAAAAAGAGAGAAAAAAGGCAGGAAATTTCGCAAAATTACGGTAAAAATAAAGGTAAAACGACTTAAAAATTTAGGGTAAAATCATCGAAAATCCCATTGAATAACCCTTGTAAAACTACTTTTTACAGGTATAAATTTTGATATAAAAAATAAAAAAATCATTCAAAAAATCACTGAAAAAACTCCTTTTATTACCTTGAAAATCCCTCTCAAAAAGG
>JAEDHM010000071.1 GCA_016296985.1 Clostridia bacterium | reverse complement strand
TTTACCTATTGACTTTGACAAGTGACTTGACTATTATATGGAAAGAAGACGCACCTGATAAGGCGGAAAACTCGATAAGGGGGAAAAGGATAAGGGAAAAGGTGAAAGATTATTGATAAGGGGTTAATCGGTATCATTTTTAATTTTTCTTTTAATCACAACAAGACGTTGTCAGAAGTTTTCTCTCACCCAATTTTCAGGAAAGTCTTAAGAATACACAAGGAGGTGATGAAAAGTGAACGTCGCAATTGTAGTAACCGCAATAGGACTTTGTACTTCCGTTGCAGGCTTTGTTTTGTCGTTTATGGCGTTTAAAAGAAACGAAAAGCAAAGGCACAAAGACGAAGGACAGGGAGAAGGCGTAATTCTATCCGACATTGGGCATATCAAGTCCACCGTGGATAGAATGGACAAAAACCTAACCAGCGTTGACGAAAGATATCGAAACATAGCGGAAAGAATGGCGAGAGTAGAAGAAAGTCTTTCAAACGTTCAGGTAAGAGTAAGCGAATTAACGAAAATAAAAGGAGATTAGAATATGGACTTTATAAGTGTACCGATAATAGTCGTATGTTGCTATATAGTCGGCGAATTATTCAAGCTTGTTTTTAAGAATAAGCAAGAAGCATACAACTACATACCCATAATCACGGCGGTGATAGGGGGAGCGTTGGGCATTTTGATTTTTTACACAAACCCCGAAATCATAATGGCTCAAAACCCTTGGTCAGCCCTCGGAATGGGAATCATAAGCGGTTCCTCAGCAACCGGAACCAATCAAATCATCAAACAAATTTTTAAACGTAAAGAAAATACTACAAACAAGGAGGAAAAAGAAAAATGAGTTACGTTTTAGATTTTATTGAAGGAGGGGTACCTGCCCCCGAAAATATCAACCACGCAAGTTTACCCGGAGCAACAAACGCTCCTATAAACTGCACAATCACTCTTAATCAAAAAGAGAACGGAAATACTGTAGCAAACAATGGTACTTTCATTGCCTCAACTGATGGCAAACAAATTTTCTGTCATCTTCAAATCACGAAAGGAACAGAACACCAATCAATCAACCGCGCTATCCTAAAACTTAGGGCAACGGGTACAACTTCAACAAGTCCTTTCAAGGTACAGTTGGCGGAAGCAAACGGAAACAATCCCGGTGCAACAGTCAACTATGCAAATTATAAGGCGGATATAGAAACACCTACAATAGGTTATTACCTTGTGGATATTGGTAAACTAATCCCCGACTGTGATGAACGAGATCTCTATTTGTTGATTTCAAGCGACACAACCGGCGCCGTAATGAAGGTACAAGGCGCGTCAACCGCTATGCTTGAGTTGGAGTATATGAGTGACAACGACCATATTCCCAACGTATCAAAGATAGAAAAGAAGGTTGGAACAAAGGGAGCCTACAGCATAAACACCCGAAACGGCAAACTTTTTTACAAGCAAGATTTGTATCAAGCCCCCGGACGTCGTATGCCTTTTACCCTTTCATTGACCTACAACACGGCTGACTGTAACAACAGTTCTCCCAACGGTATTCCTACGGGAATAAAAGGTTGGACTTTCAACTACGCCCAGTCTTTTGTAGCGGATGATTATGGATATAAATTCCTTGACTCCGCCCACACCTATAGAAGATTTATCAACGCCGACAACAGCACTACCATTTGGTTTGATAAGGACGGAAGAAGCGGTATTACAGCAAAAGCCGTAAGCGGAAAAATGCAACTAAGCGACGGCAAAACTGCGACCTTGAAGTTTGACACAAGCGGAAGACTTACCGAACTTCTCTCTCAAAAAGGCGCATCTGCCCTAACTACAAATATCTACTATAGTACAAACGGAAAGATATCCTATATTGTGGACGGTATGGGAGACAGGTACGATTTCACCTATACTACCACAAAAATAACCATTTCAAAAAATCAAGGATCGGGTTTAGTAGAATTAGAGTTGAACGGAGAACTTTTAAAAAAAGTAACATATCTTTTGTCGGGCGAAACCGTAACCTTTGGTTATGACAACGATAAACTTATCTGGGTTTCCGATTTAGGTTCCTTAGTGAAAACCGAGTTTTCATATTTCTCTAACACTAAAATGATACAAAACGCGCGCAATTATTCAATCGGAACAGATGGAAACATAAACGCATCTATTGACGGAGATTTTTTCACTTACAAAACCTTAATGACAAAGGTCGCCCACAGTCGTTACAGCTCTACTGATGAAACCGCATATAGCACTACGGTTTACCGCTTTGCTCAAGACGGTGAAACTATATTCACGGGAGAAGAAAGAAGTGATCAAAGTTTCCCCGGTATGGTTTTCAGAAACAAAAGTGATTATGAAAGGTATACCTTGTCATTGCCCGATCAAGTGGCAGGAGAATTTGCGTTTACCGAAACCAATTATCCAAACGGCGAAATGCAGAATCCAACCCGAACCTCGGAAACTCTTGCGTTTAAAGTCTTTCCTACCGATTATCCACGCTTTGTTTTTGCAGCGCAAATGGAAATTAAGTACAGCAATCTTATGGATTCTCCAAGTGCTACGGAAAAAGTCTACGTTGATCTAAAGAAAGATACAACAACGCTTTGCACCTTAGAGTTTAACCCTCATCTTGAGGAACAACAAGCGCAATGCTCATTCGTAGACCTTGCTTCTGGTACACACAATTTGAAAGCTGTGTTCCGAGCCAACGGGAAAGTGAATATAGAAAACTTTGCTTGCGCATTGTTTGATACTCAACACGGATTGCAAGGAGAATTTACCAACGTTGCAACAGGACAGTCAAGCGCAATCGAAAGAAAAAGTAACGGAACGTCTACAACATGGCATCACCTCAGTCGTTGTAATATCCACTATGGTTCTACTACCTTGTATAACGTAAAATATACAGTAAACGATTACACTCTTACAACCATAAGCCGTTTGCAAAACGGTAACAACTTCAACCTTTGGTATAATGACGGCGCAAATATGGTAGCCGGTGTGAGCGGAGCCGCCATCGAGTTTTTGTACGGTAACAACCAACACACCGGAACTCACAGTATAAGCGCGGTAAAATGTTGTCAACTAAATCAAGTAATGGGTAAAAACGTCTTTAGATACCTAGAACCTTCCACAAGTTATTTCCTCAAGGCAATAACCAATACAGTAAGTACCTATTTACCCGAAGGCGAAACAACCTATAAAAACGTCTTGTGTAGTGAGGAAATTGATTCTTCTTTTAGAAAAATACAAACTGTAGACGAAAAAGGCAGAACAACAAGGTATACCTACAATACCTACGGTGACGTTTTGACTGAAAAAATAACAGCGCCCAACAGCACTATAATGAACGAATTGATAACCAATACCTATGATAGCAAAGGCAATTTGTTGACGGAAAAGGAATACAGATACTTAGAAGATTATATCCACAGTTACGCCTACACCGACAATTTGTTATCTAGCGAAACCTTGCCTAACGGCTTTGTACAAAACTATACCTACAGTAACGACAAAGAAAAACTGACAAGGATTCATACTAACGATCCTTCGGGTGTAGCAAATGATATGGCATACGTTAATAACCTTGTTACCCAAATGACTCACAACAACAGTAACGTTACTCTTGAGTACAACGATAGACACAACTTGCAAAAGGTGAAGATAGGAACCAACGTGGTTATGAATAAGGCGTACACCTACAATTCTGACGGAAGCTTGATTACCATAACAACCTATGGTAACGGTTACAAGCATAAAAAGCAATATGACAAGTTTGAAAGACTGATCAAAGAAAGCGACGTTACCAACGGAGAAACTCTACTTTGCTCTTATATCTACAGTGATACCGAAGTTGCAAATTCTATCACTAATCCCCAAGATGCAAGCTTGAAAATCTCGTCAAGCAGTAAACTTCGCGCAAAGATAGACCACACTACAAATCGCCGTACAAACTACACCTATGACAGCAAAGGACAGCTTATACAGACAAATCGCGGTGATTTGATCATTACAGCAGACGAGTTCGATGCCTACGGCAGGGTTACAAAGTCAACCACCTTTGCAAACGCAACTTACGTAACTAATCAATGCGTGTACGAGGACATAGTTGGGGAAGAAGTTGTATCTGAAAAAATTACTACGGGATCAAACGTTACTGCAGACGTAACGTATACTAAAGACGGATTGGGAAGACCCATTACAGAAAAAATAATGCAAGGAACAAAAGGTATTTCCACAGATTATGCTTATATTCCTAGGCAAGAACTTCAAAGCGGTACAAACAGAGCAGGGAACATTTCCCCTAAAGGCGTTGTTCTCCCCCCAGAGTTTGAAGAAGAGGTAAACGTAGGTACGTCACCGTTTATCGAAAGTGTAAAATACTATACCCACAATAACGGCGCAGTAACCTTAAGCAAGACTGAAGCGGTTGAGTATGACGAAAACGGAAATATAACCAAGTACGGTGGTACCACCTACCAATATGACAAAATGGGTAGACTTGTGAGAGAAAACAATCAAGCTCTTGCAAAAACTTTCGTTATGGCGTATAATAAAGGTGGAAATATTACCAGTAAAAAGGAATATGCTTATACTACCGGAAGCGTAGGTACTGCAACAAGCACAAAAAATTATTCCTACGGTAATACCCAATGGGCCGACAAACTGACAAGCTACAACGGACAAGGTATTGTTTACGACAATATGGGCAATCCTACTTCCTACAAGGGCGCAACCCTCGGTTGGAGCAGAGGCAGACTGTTGACAAGTTTTAAGCCGAGCGGATCTGCTATAACCTATAATATGGGGTATGATAAAGACGGCGTAAGGTGTAGTAAAAGCTACACAAGTGGTTCTATTGAATACTATACGACCTATGCCTACAACGGCACGTGTTTGTTATCACAAAAGACCTCTACATTGGGTGGCATACCTACCACAAGCACCATGCGTTTCCTTTACGGACAAAATGGACTTGTTGGGTTCATAATCGACGGAATTACCTATACCTACCGTAAAAACCTATTTGGGGATATCATTGGTATCTTCAGCGGTAACACCGAAATGGCAACATACGTCTATGACGCTTGGGGCAACTGTACCATAACCAAAAACACCAACGGTTTGGGTACACTCAATCCCTTCCGTTATCGTGGATACTACTGGGACAGCAACCTTGGTTTATACTACCTAATTTCCCGTTACTACGACCCTCAAACCGGCAGATTTATCAACTCTGACAGCCTCGACTACCTCGATCCCCAAACTTTGGGCGGATTGAACTTGTACGCATATTGTGGCAACAATCCGGTCAATAAATCCGATCCTTCTGGTCATAGTGCTCTTCTAATAGGAATGCTTATCGGATTTGCCGTAGGTTTCTTTGTCGGCGGTGGATTTGAAATAGCAAAGCAAGCATATAATGGTGGAGATTGGAACTGGGATGTGTCTTCATGGAACTGGGGACAAATCGGACTTTCTGCACTGGGTGGAGGAGTAGCTGGAGCTATTTCGTCAATATCTTTTGGTTCAGGAGTGGTTGGCTACTTAACTACTTTTGCAACTGGTGGTATTGGTTCTGTACTTGGCGGAATGATTAGTGGATCTGTTACAGATTTACAGAGCGGATTAATTGCCTTTGGAATCGGTGCGGTTGGCAATGTTGCTGCTCGAGGTATTACAGCATTAATTAATAAAGGAGTTTCTGCTAGTGCTCAAAAAGCATTGAATAATCCAATATTTGATGATATGACTTTGGAAGATTTAGTTGGTAGCGGACTTAAAAACAATGGATATGCTCCAGCATATAATAAATTTCTTAATTATGTAGGCAACTTAGTTTTAAAAGCAAATGGTCAATGGGCAAGATCTATAATGTATTCATTTGCTAATTCAGGTATTTCAAGTTTACTTTCAGGATGGTATTAATATGAAAAAAGTTAATTGTTATTCAAAAATTGCTAGTCTTATCTATCTAGTATTATTAATACTTTCATTGATTGTTGGATTTCTTCCGTATATCTTATTCAAAGATCAAGATGGTGCAATATTTAAAGTGATATGGGTAATAATCTTTTCATTTTGTATTTTATTTTCAATTTATGGAATTCTACATCACATACAATATTTGTACGTAAAAGATAACAAATTAATATTAAAAAGTTTACTTTTCACGATAAAAGTATTAGATATTGATGAATGTTACTACGAAGTTACAAAGTTACAAAGTTATTATAGTAGAACGTATATTTCAGAAAATTGGATTTGCATTTATTCTTTTGATGAAACAAGGAAATATAAGTATGGTTTCTCAAACGGAAAAAAATATAAAAGAATACAATTAACTTATAATGAAAACAATTTGAAGTTTATTGATGGCTATGTAAGGAAAAAAATTTACAGTGAAACAAAATAGTAATCGTATCTGAATGGAGGATAAAAATGGAATTAGATGTATTTAAAAAGTTTCTACATAAATATTTAAAAGAACATTTGGAACATTATATACTTCATTTTTACTTGATGAAAGAGTTGTGCCTTTTTTAGAAGATTAATGATTTATCTATAAATGGATTTTTGACATAAAGGCATAAATAAAAAAAACTAAGCGAATCTGCTTAATGTGGATTCGCTTTTCTTTTGTGTAAAACCGCTTTAGGGCAAGGATAGGGAGAGAGATCTACTCTTGCAAAAACTTTCGTTATGGCGTATAATAAAGGTGGAAATATTACCAGTAAAAAGGAATATGCTTATACTACCGGAAGCGTAGGTACTGCAACAAGCACAAAAAATTATTCCTACGGTAATACCCAATGGGCCGACAAACTGACAAGCTACAACGGACAAGGTATTGTTTACGACAATATGGGCAATCCTACTTCCTACAAGGGCGCAACCCTCGGTTGGAGCAGAGGCAGACTGTTGACAAGTTTTAAGCCGAGCGGATCTGCTATAACCTATAATATGGGGTATGATAAAGACGGCGTAAGGTGTAGTAAAAGCTACACAAGTGGTTCTATTGAATACTATACGACCTATGCCTACAACGGCACGTGTTTGTTATCACAAAAGACCTCTACATTGGGTGGCATACCTACCACAAGCACCATGCGTTTCCTTTACGGACAAAATGGACTTGTTGGGTTCATAATCGACGGAATTACCTATACCTACCGTAAAAACCTATTTGGGGATATCATTGGTATCTTCAGCGGTAACACCGAAATGGCAACATACGTCTATGACGCTTGGGGCAACTGTACCATAACCAAAAACACCAACGGTTTGGGTACACTCAATCCCTTCCGTTATCGTGGATACTACTGGGACAGCAACCTTGGTTTATACTACCTAATTTCCCGTTACTACGACCCTCAAACCGGCAGATTTATCAACTCTGACAGCCTCGACTACCTCGATCCTCAAACGTTGGGCGGATTGAACTTATATGCTTATTGTGGGAATAATCCTGTTATGGGAGTGGATCCCAGTGGTCATAGCGTAATATTAGCAATGTTGATAGGAGCAGGAATTGGTTTTGTGGTTGGATTAGGAAGTCAACTTGCTTCTGATGTGATTTCTAATGTAATAACAAATGAGTTTGATTTTTCCAAATGGGAAATGTCATCATGGCAAACTTATGT
>JAEDHM010000070.1 GCA_016296985.1 Clostridia bacterium | reverse complement strand
AGCCTAACTATAATTTTTGCGAAGAACAACGCTTTCAACTTGACAACGGCGTAAAGTTGGATATTCCACTAGAGGAGCAAAAATTTGTCAATATATTATGTAACGGCTTGCCTTACGGATGGGCTGAAGTGACTGAAGGAAAAGTGAAGATCATATTTAGATATCAATGAATTACGTAGTGGCTTTAGGCTTTTTTGACTTAATACACAAAGGTCATATATCCATTTTTAACAAAACGGTAGAATTAGCAAAAAAAATGTCAGCTAGTCCTGTAGTTTTTACTTTTTCTAATGATATTTACAAGGTTTTAGGCAAAAAAAGCTCTCCTATCAACTGCTTTTCCGAGCGTGTGAAATTGATTAGTGAGCAAGGCATTGACAAAGTCTTCTCAGTAGAAGGAACTAAAGATTTTTTATCGAAGAGCGGAGAGAACTTTTTGCAATATCTTTTAGATAACTATAACCCCGTTGCTTTTGTCTGCGGTGAGGATTATCGTTGCGGTAAAAATGCCGAATTTGGAATCGATGAAATTAAAAAATTTTGCGATAGACACAATATATTACTTGAAGTCGTACCTTTACTTAATCACGGAGAGCAAAAAATAGGCAGTAGGCTTATAAAAAATCTCTTAAAAAACGGACAAGTTGATGAAGTTTTTCACCACCTTGGTAGATATTACCAAATCAAAGGTTTGGTAGTTGACGGAAGAAAGGAAGGGCGTGCTTTTGGATTCCCCACCGCAAATATTACACCCGAGTGTATTTATCTCAAAGAGGGCGTTTATCAAACAGAAATCCTGATTGACGGAAAAGAATATAAAGCTGTAACAAACGTCGGAAACCACCCAACGATAGGCGACGAAGTCTATAACGTTGAAAGTTATATTTTGGATTTTGACGGTAATCTATATCATAAGGAAATAACCGTAAAATTTATAAGATTTTTACGTAAGATTTATAAATTCAAAGACAAAGAAACACTTTTTACACAAATTGAAAATGACGTAAACGCTGTAAAAACAGGAAATGAAACAACAATCGTAGGAGAAGACAAATGATAAAAATCGGTCCGTCAGGAAGTGATAACGAATTTACTTTAAAAGGTCATAAAAGTACCCTTGAAATGCCTGCTTACGTAAAGGAAGCAGGGTTAGACTGCTTTGAATATTCTTTTGGTCAAGGCGTAAGACTTACAGAAAAAACTGCGCTTCAAATTGGCGCTGAATTTGCGAAAGAGGGAATTGAAATAAGCGTGCACGCTCCCTATTTTGTAAACTTTGCAAATCCCGATGAAGAAAAAATTATCGGCTCTTTTAAGTATATGACTGATTCTCTTAGCGCTCTTTCAAACTTAGGCGGACAAAGGTGCGTCGTGCACCCCGGCTCTCCCTTGAAAGCAGATAGAAGCGTTGCAGTTTCACGTATGAACGACAACCTAAAAAGGTTTGCCGAGCATTATCGTGAGATGGGTTTTGAAAATATGTTTGTTTGTCTTGAAACAATGGGAAAGGTTAATCAGCTTGGAAGTATTGACGAAATTATTGATGCCGTAAACATTGATCCGATTTATCTACCTTGTTATGATTTTGGTCATATCAACGCAAGAGAACAAGGCTATTTGTCGATAAAAGAACACTACGAAGCCTTGATAAAGAAAACCATTGACGGTATGGAGTGGGAAAAGGCAAAGAATATGCACGTTCATTTCAGCAAGATTCAATATGGTAAATCAGGTGAAATACGTCACCTAACTTTTGAAGATGAAATATACGGTCCCGACTTCGAACCTATGATCGACGTCTTTGTAAAATACGGAATGACACCATATATTGTGTGTGAATCGGCAGGAACACAGACAAAAGATGCTCAACAAATCAAAAATTACTATAAAAGAGTAATTAGTTTTTAAGAAAACTATTGCCTTTTATCGTAAATCAATGTAAAATATATGTTATGAAATTGTACGAGAGATATACAAAACTTATAAATACTAATGAAGGCGTGTTGATTACCGACCCCGCTGACGTTTTTTATCTTACCGGTTATTCCAATCCCGATGCATGGATTTTGATTTCAAAAGACGGCGCATACTACATGACCGATGCAAGATATACTTTTGAGGCTCAAAGTTGTATCGATTCCTCTTACAATTTTGTCAACGTTGAAAGGGGATTGCCCAAAACTGCTCATGATCTTATTGAACTTTCAAAGGTATTGTTGAGAGAGGATTCTATCACTCTTCGCTATTTCAAGCTTTTGTCCAAAGATTTATCTTGTCATTTTGATGGCGCTGATGAAGATATCCGCGGTATGCGCAGTATAAAAACTGCCCAAGAAATTGAGATAATGCAAAAGGCAATGAATATTGCTGAAAAAGCATTGGCAAAACTTTTCACTCAAATTGAAGAAGGCGTAACCGAGCGCGAACTTGCCGACCGACTTGAAGCAAATATGCGTGAATTTGGTTCTGAAGGCGTTGCATTTGAAACCATTTGTGTGTTCGGTGAAAATACAGCAAACCCTCACGGACATCCCGGGGATAGGAAACTTCAAAAGGGCGATGCAATCACTTTGGATTTCGGCGCAACCTACAAAGGTTATAAGTCCGATATCACTCGAAGCTTCTGCTATGGTTTTGCCCCCGAAGGTTATGCTGAGGCCTACGATGCTGTTTTAAATGCTCATCTCGCCGTTTTAAACAATGCAAAAGCAGGCATGACTGGTAAAGAAATAGATGCACTTGCTCGCGATTATTTGAAAGAAAAAGATCTCGATAAATATTTTATCCATTCACTTGGACACGGCGTTGGCGTTGAAATTCACGAAGAACCATTTATAAGCATAAGGGGAGTAAATCCCATCGTTGACGGAATGGTTATTACTGACGAGCCCGGCGTATACCTCGATGGAAAATTCGGCATTCGTATTGAAGATACTGCCGTAATGAAAAATGGTAAACTTGCAACCTTGTGTTGCTCTGATAAAAAATTGATAATATTATAGGAGGACCAATTATGGGATTTATATTAGCAGGCGACTTTAGAAACGGCATTACCTTCGTTCTTGAAGGCAACGTTATGACTATCGTTGAATTCCTTCACGTTAAACCTGGTAAGGGAAGTGCTTTCGTCCGCACCAAAATCAAAAACGTTATGACCGGAGCCGTACTCGAGCGTACCTTCAACCCTACTGAAAAATTCGAAACCGCTCACATTGAAAAGAAGAATATGCAATATCTTTACAACGATGGCGATTTCTATTATTTCATGGACTTAGAAACATACGAACAAATCGGCTTGGACTATGACACCGTTAAAGAAGCTTTAAACTTCATCAAAGAAGAATCTGAAGTAAACGTTTCTTTCTACAACGGAAAAGCATTTGCTGTTGATCCGCCTACAGTAGTTGAATTGCTTATTACTATTTGCGAACCTGCTGTTCGTGGCAATACCGCAACTCCCGGCACAAAGCCCGCTACTTTGGAAACCGGTTACAAAATTCAAGTTCCCATGTTTATCAACGAAGGTGAAAAGATCAAAGTTGATACCCGTACCGGAACATACGTAAGCAGAGCTTAATTTGTTTTTACAAAGGCTTGTTCTTCTTGTTAGAAAACTTGGGGAGCAAGTCTTTTTTCTTTGCCTTTTTCTTGTTTTCCGGCGTAAATATTTCAACTATCCTAACAAAAGCCTTCGCAAAAGGCGCAACGGTAATTGTTGAAATCACGTTGAATATAAGGTTGAATATAGCAATACTCAAAGCAATAGCTTTTGTCGGTAGTAAACTAAAAATAAAAGCTTTTATCGGTGGTATTAAAAAGAGAAGAAAAAACTCCAGCGTACCAATTAAATTGAACAAAAGATGAATTAATGCGGTACGCTTACCGTTTATTGACGTCCCCATAGATGCAATTAATGCGGTTATGCAAGTTCCAACGTTCATACCAAGTACACAATACAATGCGCTTTCTAAAGACATAAGTCCGCTTGATGCAAAACCCATTACGATTCCCGTTCCCGCTGTGGAACTCTGTATTATTCCGGTTACAAGCATACTAATCATAAATAAAAGAGTTGGATTTGTAGTTGCGAGGAAAAGATTTTTTACTTCATGTATTTTAGCAAAACTATTTGTTGAATTGCTCATTACAAACAAACCCATAAAAATCATTCCAAGAGCAGTTAAAACCTCAAAAATTTGTTTAGGTTTTTCTTTATTGCATAGCATTTTTCCAAAAACGCCAATTGCAGTCAATGTTGTTAAAAATTGGGTTATAGGTAAGGATTCCAGAGAAATTATAAAGCCAGTTAAAGTTGTACCAATGTTTGCGCCCATAATAAGATACGTTGCCTGAAGCAAGGACATAAAACCTGAGTTTACAAACCCAACGATCATTACGGTCATTGCCGAGGAACTTTGAATTGATGCCGTTATCAATGCTCCTGTGGTTATTCCTCTTATACCCTTATTTGTCATTTTAGTCATTAAGGATTTTATTTTCGTATTCCCGGAATTGGTAAGAATAATGCTTAAACTTCGCATACCAAACATAAAAACACCTAATCCACCAAGTAACGAGAAAATACATTTTACAATTGTTAAGGCTATCATACAAATTTATATTCAATAAAAAAGGAATATTTACTAAATTGTTTATCGCCCTTGTAAAATGAACAAAAAAATATTATAATATTCTTTGAGGATTGCTATGAAATTGATTATTTTAGATTCTAACAGCTTAATTAACCGCGCTTTTTATGCTATGCCCGGCCTTACTGATGGAAATGGTCGCTCTACCGGTGGCGTATACGGTTTTTTGAATATGCTCCACAAGTTGATTACAACTGAAAAACCTACGCATATTGCAGCCGCATTCGACTTAAAGGCGCCTACTTTTCGTCATAAAATGTACACTGAATACAAGGCAGGCCGAAGCCCTATGCCTGAAGAGCTTAAGGAACAATTTCCCTACCTTAAAGACATTCTTCGAGCAATGAAAATTTGTGTAATTGAAAAGGAAGGATATGAAGCAGACGATATATTGGGCACTCTTTCAAAAAAGTTTGATATTCCAAGTATTTTAGTTTCAGGTGATAAAGATGTTTTTCAACTTATTGACGAAAAAACTACGGTATATCACACCAAAGTAGGTATAACAAATATTACAAAACTTACATCTCAATCACTTGTGGAAATTGAAGGTTTTGCTCCCGAAAACGTAGTTGATTTGAAAGCGTTGAAGGGGGATTCTTCGGATAATATCCCCGGTGTTGCCGGAATAGGCGATAAAACCGCAAAAAACCTTATCGAACAATATGGTACTCTTGACGGAATATACGAAAATATTCAAAGCATAAAAGGAAAGCTAAAGGAAAAACTTGAGACTGGAAAGGAAATGGCTTATATGTCCAAAACTTTGGCAACCATTGACCGAGCCGTTCCTCTTGATATAACCCTTGATGATCTTAAATTCGTTTATCCATTCCCTAAAGAAGCTGAAAATCTAATGTTATCCTTCGATTTCAAAAAACTTGCCGACAGGCTTGAGTTTGAAGAAGGAAAAAGTATAATGAATTTCGAGTCAAAAAGTACTACAATCTCATCTATTGACGACCTAGATGAGATTCTAGCCAAAAATGAAAAAGCAAACCGCTTCGTTTTTGACTTTGGAAAAGAAATAACCTTTGCTTTTTCTTCTAAGGAAAGCTTTAGAATAGAGCCAGGGGAAGATCTTTTGTCTACCTTTACACTTGACGAGGCTCTTTCCTCTATATCAAATTTTTTGAAGGGTTTTAAAGGCGAAATCGTCTTCTTCGATTCAAAGTCTACAAACCATTCATTGTATCAATACACCGATGAATTTATAGATGCCGAAGACGTTATGTTGATGCTATACGTTATTGATGCAAATCACAATTATTCATCTTCTTCCGAGGCATTGAAATATCAAGGATATTCGGGGGAAAACGTTTCATCCGAACTTTTCGATTTGTACGAAAAATGCTCTTCAAAATTAAAGACTGAAGGGGAAAGTATTTACTTGAATATTGAAAAGCCGTTGATTGAAGTACTTTTCGAAATGGAAAGGGCGGGATTTAATATCGATACCAAAGTTTTGTCTGACTTAAATGATAAATACGGACAAGAGCTTTCCCAAATCGACTACTTAATACACACTTTTACTGAAAATAAAACTTTCAACGTAAACAGCCCTAAACAACTCGCTGAAGTTTTGTATGACGAACTTAATCTTCCTTCCGGTAAAAAAAGAAGTACTGACGTCGATACTTTGAAATACTTGCAGGATAATCATCCAATCATACCGTTGATTTTACGTTATAGGCGCTTAAGTAAGCTCATAGGTACCTATTTGACAGGTATGACTTCCTTGATTGCCGGTGATGGAAAATTGCATACCGTCTTCAAGCAAGCGCTTACTACAACGGGTAGGCTTTCCTCTACGCAACCCAACCTGCAAAACATTCCTGTTCGTACTGAAGAGGGAAGAGAAATTCGTTCAGCTTTTATTCCTTCAAAGGGAAATTGTCTTATCGTTGCCGATTATTCTCAAATAGAACTTCGTCTACTTGCGCATTTTTCCCAAGATGACAATTTAGTGAGTGATTTTATCGAGGGTAAGGATATTCATACTCAAGCAGCAGCAGCGGTATTCCACGTTGATGAAAGCGCCGTTTCTTCTGATATGCGCCGAAGCGCAAAAGCTGTAAATTTCGGTATAATCTATGGTATTTCAGACTTTGGACTGTCCGATAACATAGGTTGCAGCATAAAAGAGGCGAGGGAGTTTATTGCTTCATATTTTGATCATTATCCAAAAATTAAAACCTATATGGACGGCATCAAGGCTTTTGCTTTAGAAAACGGCTACGTTTCCACCTTTACCGGTCGAATTCGTCGTATTCCCGAAATCAAAAATAGCAATTATAACATTCGTTCTTTTGGCGAGCGCGCCGCAATGAATATGCCTTTACAAGGAAGCGCGAGTGATATCATAAAACTCGCTATGATCAAAGTTTTTACCAAACTAAAAGACCTTGGATCAAAAGCAAAACTGATTATGCAGGTTCACGACGAACTGATTATTGATTGCCCTGAATCAGAGGCGCAAAGAGTTGCGGAAATACTTAAATCTTCAATGGAAAGCGTAGCCACGCTTAATGTACCATTGATCGCAGAAGTTGGTATTGGGCAAAATTGGTTAGAGGCAAAATAATGGGATACAAGGTTATTATATACGGCGGAATAGGAAGTGGGAAATCTACGGTAACCCGAATCTTGTCTAAATTAGGGGCAAAGGTATTCTTAGCCGACGAATATAACGCAAAGCTTTTACAAGACGTCGAATACGTTAAAGAAATTGAAAAGTTTTTTCCTTGGTGTATTAAAGACGGTTTAATTCAAAAGGATATTTTAGCGCAAACAATTTATAATAATGAAGTTGCAAGACAAAAAGTCATGTCGATTGCCCATCCGCTTATTTACAAAAGGATAAATGAAGATATTTCGGACTTACCTTTATCTTTTATTGAAATTCCTCTTTATCCAATAAACGGTATCGAATATCAAGAATTTTGGCATATCACAGCCGATGATGATATAAGAATAGATAGAGTAATAAAGCGTAGTGGATATTCAAAAGAAAAGATCTTGTCCATAATTAAATTACAAC
>JAEDHM010000069.1 GCA_016296985.1 Clostridia bacterium | reverse complement strand
TAGGGGAGTGGCTCAATGGTAGAGCAACGGTCTCCAAAACCGTCGGTTGCGTGTTCGAGTCGCGTCTCCCCTGCCAAAGTCCCGTTTTCGGGACTTTTTTTATGCCCTTTTATACCTTGTTTCTTACAATTCTCAAAGGTTTCAACAAACTTGAACTTATTACAAGCTCAGGCTCGTCGTTAGGTTCGGTAATAGGAACCATTTCGGTACTGAGACACTCAAAACATTCTCTATCGGGAGACCCTTCGGGTAAATAATCTTTTACTTCGGTAAATGCTATCATATAAGGCATCTTAACGATATCGGCAAACATAACGTCGTCAATAAGTTTCACGCCCTTCTTACCGCGTTTACTTTCATCAAGTTCGGCAAGAATAATACGTTTGCCCTGTCCTTTTGTGTTGATTAACACAAGTTCGCCTTCGCCATCGCTTAAACCTGCAAAAACAACTTTATCGTCATCAGCAAGCTGAATACCCTTAACACCGCCCGAGCGTCTTCCTTGAACGGGAACGTCGTCAATGCTCATATTGATACACATACCCTTTTGTGTAACCATGGTAACCGTAGAATAAGGAGATAGAATATCAACTGCAATAACGTGTTCGTCTTCGTTCTTCATTGAAATTGCAGGCGAATAGTTTTTGTTGATCTTGTACTCTTTAAAAGAGGTAAACTTGATCATACCCTTGTCGGTAAACATACACAAGATATCATCATCACCTATTCTATTTTCGTCTATTGCCATAATGGATACTAAGGTCTCTTCGGGATCAGCGGAGGGAATAAGTTTAAGCAAAGTAACGCCCTTATCCTTCCATTTCTTTTCAACCATTCCGTCAATACCATAGCGAATATAATTTCCCTTGTCGGTAAAACCGAACAGTACTTTGTCGGTTGCCGTCATTACGCTGTCGCGAACAACGGAATAAGTATCCAAACTTTCAGTTTGCCTACTACCCTGAGAAAAACTCCTGCTGTTTACAAACTTAATACATCCGTCGTCAGTCAAAACAACTGCACCGTTTGTAACGGGCTTCGTACCGTCGTCTTCCTTGATATCAATTTGTTCGGCGCTAAATACGGGAGTGGAAATTCTTTCGTTTTTGTATTTACGTTTGATTTCCTTAAGTTCTTCGCGAACAATACAAAGTTGACGGCGTTTGCTGTTGACAATAGCAGTGTATTCTTCAATCTTTCTATGCAAGGTATCAATTTCGCTTTGAAGGTCAACAGTCTCCAAATGAGTAAGTCTACGCAACTTCATTTCAACAATTGCGTGAGCTTGTCTTTCAGTCAAAGCAAATCTATTTCTCAAATTAAGTTTTGCCTCGGTTACGTTTGCAGCCTTTTTGATTATGCGAATTACGTCGTCAATATTTTGAATTGCAATAAGCAATCCACTCAAAATTTCAACCCTTTCCTTTGCAGCGGCAAGATCGTAGTTGGTACGCCTTAAAATAATCGTCCTTTGATATTCAATGTAGTAGGACATTATTTCCAAAATACCCATAAGCTTGGGTTTTCCGCCGGCTATTGCTACCATGTTGATACCGAAAGTTTTGGACAAGTCGGTTTGTTTCATCAAAGTTGAAATCATACGGTTTGCGTCTGCGCCCCTCTTCAGTTTGAACACAACCCTCAATCCTTGCTTGTCGGATTCGTCGATTATGTCTGCGATATCGGCGAAAAGGTCTTTTTTCGTTTCACGGTATTCGGCTACTTTCAACAATAAAGCGGTTTTGTTTACCTGATAGGGAATTTCAGTAACAACGATACTCTTTTTATCCCCATCCTTTTCAATTTTTACACGTGCGCGAATGGTGATTTTACCCTTTCCTGTTTCATAAGCAGTACGCAATTCTTCACCGCAAACGATAATACCACCGGTAGGAAAGTCGGGTGCTTTGATTATCGTCATCATTTCGTCCAAAGAAATTTTGGGATTTTCTATCATTGCAACGATACCGTCAACAACCTCTCCTAAGTTGTGAGGAGGAATGTTTGTGGCCAAACCGATAGCAATACCGTTTGTACCGTTCACCAAAAGATTGGGGAATCTTCCGGGCAACATATCAGGCTCGGGCAAAGTATCGTCGAAGTTTAAACTGAAAGGAACGGTTTCCTTGTCAATATCTCTTAAAAGCTCCAACGCCATAGGGGACATTTTTGCCTCGGTATATCTCATTGCCGCAGCAGAGTCGCCGTCGATTGAGCCAAAGTTACCCTGTCCTTCAATAAGAGGTTTGTTCATGTTAAAAGGTTGTGCCAAACGTACCAACGCATCATAAACCGAGATATCACCGTGAGGGTGATATTTACCTAAACAGTCACCTACGATTCTCGCGCATTTCCTAGTAGGCTTGTCGGGAGACAATCCCAACTCCATCATACTGTACAAAATACGGCGTTGAACAGGTTTTAAACCATCCTCTACCCTAGGCAACGCTCTATCCAAAATAACGTATTCGGCAAAGGGCAACATGGAAGAATGCATTATATCTTCCAATGGTTGCTCAATTATCCTTGTTACTTCACTCATTTCCAATTGTTCCATATGCTACCCTCTTAGTTATCATCGTTTGAGCCCAAATTAGGTTTTTTAACGTTGATCTTTTTGGCAAAATTGTCTTCTTTATCCAACTTGGCGTTTTTAAAAATATATTGTCTTCTTGCCTCGATATTGTCACCCATCCAAGTGGTTATCATTCTTTCTGCGTTGGACGCTCCGTTTTCCAAGGTAACCCTGCAAAGAGAACGTGTTTTGGGATTTAGGGCTGTTTCCCAAAGTTGGTCGGCGTTCATTTCACCTAAACCTTTATATCTTTGAATCTTATAGCCTTTGCCCATTTCGGCGCAAATTTGTTCCATCTCCTTATCGTCGTACGCATAAACAATATTGCCTTTCTTTTCAATTTTGTACAAAGGAGGCATACCGATATATACGTGTCCCTCAGAAATCAATTGCTTCATATAACGATAGAAGAAAGTAAGCAATATTGAACGAATATGACCACCGTCTTGGTCGGCGTCTGCTAAAATAATAATCTTGTGATATCTTAAAGACGATATGTCAAAATCTTCGGCGATTCCTGTTCCTAACGCACCGATTATGGTACAAATTTCTTCGTTTGCCAACAATCTTTCAATTCTTGTTTTTTCGGCGTTTAAAGGTTTTCCTCTCAAAGGAAGAATTGCTTGAGTAGTACGATCCCTTCCCTGTCTTGCGCTACCGCCTGCAGAATCACCCTCAACGATAAACAATTCACAAACCTCGGGTTTTCTGCTTGTACAAGGAGCCATTTTCCCTACCAAGCTGTTGCTGTTTACACTATTTTTTTGTCTTGCCAAATCCTTGGCTTTTTTACTTGCTTCTCTCGCCTTAGCTGCGCCAAGAGCCTTTTCTATAAGAGCATCACCGATTACAAAATGTTTCTTTTCCGCAAAGTAAGTGGTCAACTTTGAATAAACGGCGTTTTCGACAAGGTTTTTTGCCTCGGGATTTCCCAACTTGCCCTTTGTTTGACCTTCAAATTGAACGTTTTGCATTTTGATTGCAAGAACAACTGTCAAACCTTCGCGGAAGTCCTCACCCAATAAATTTGCGTCTTTATCTTTCAAGAATCCCCTTGAACGAGCATATTCGTTCATAACCCTTGTGTAAGCGCTCTTAAAACCTGTTTCATGGGTACCACCGTCGCTTGTACTTATGTTGTTTACGTAAGAAGAAATCGTTTCGGAAAAATCCGAGGTACCCTGCAAAGCAAGCTCGAGTTTGAAAGTAGGTTGAGCATCAGAAATATCAACTACCTCATCATGCAACTTTGACTTATCCGCATTGATATAAGCAACTAAATCAGAGATACCGCCATCGTAATGGTAAACCTCTTTAAAAGGATTCAAACTGTCGTCAACCTCTCTCTTGTCTTCAATTGAAAGAGTAACGCCACGATTTAAAAATGCAAGGTTTTGAATACGCTTACAAATTGTAGGCAAATGAAGAACTTCGTCACCAAAAACACGCTTATCGGGAAGAAAACGGACGAAGCTTCCGTGTTTTGTTGTCTTTTCTCCCGTACAAATCAAAGGCGTTTTAGGAATACCGCTTTTAATCTTTCCATCAACTTCAATTGAATGGAATTGTTGACGGTATACTTGGCCGTTTTTATAAATTACAACTTCAAGCCATTCGGACAAAGCGTTGGTTACTGCAGAACCAACACCGTGCAAACCACCGGAGAAGGTATAATTATTTGCATTAAACTTTCCGCCTGCGTGAAGTTTTGTAAATACAGCTTCGACACCGGTGATTCCCAAACTTTCTACTATGTCAACAGGAATACCTCTGCCGTCGTCTTCAACACTTACGCTTCCGTCCTCGTAAATGATTACATCAACGGTACCGCCAAAACCGTTGGCGATTTCATCAATACTGTTGTCAATGATTTCCCACAAAATATGGTGAAGTCCACGGCTTCCCGTTCCGCCTATATACATACCGGGTCTAAGTCTAACAGGCTCGAGCCCCTCTAACACCTCAATATCTTTCGCGGTATATTCGCGTCTTTCTTCCACGTTAGCCTCCGTATAAGTGAAATATGCAAATGCATTAAGCAAATTTGCGCATACGCTAATATTATAACACAAAGTTATTTGCTATTTCTAGTATATCAACTACATTTTCCATTAAAATTCTTTTATTAATAAAAGAATTTTTTTCAACTACCTAGAATGCTGGACTTTTCTCTATATCAAATGAAAAAAATACTATTTTTTATTATCCGACAAAAGATTGTTTTTTTAGGCAAAAACTTATCATTCGT
Source organism: Clostridia bacterium (assembly GCA_016296985.1). Classification (GTDB taxonomy): domain Bacteria; phylum Bacillota; class Clostridia; order Christensenellales; family CAG-1252; genus JAEDHM01. Next base: position 2,910 of record JAEDHM010000069.1, on the reverse strand, counting down.
TTAGGTTATCTTAAACACAGGAGAAAAATTATGGCAAAGTTTTCAACGGTAAAAAAGGGATATAACAAAAGAGAAGTAGAAGACTACATTGAAAAAAGCGAACATTTTTTAGAGGAAAAAATCAGCGATCTAAAAGAAAGAATTTGCGCGCTTAAAGAAGAACTTGAAGAAGCGTATAAAATTAACGAAGAGTTTAGAAATAAAGAGGATAAAATCTCAAAGCTTCTGATGAAGGCAATGGAAATGAAAGAAGAAATAGAAAGCGAAGCAAAACAACAATGGCAACTTGAAGAAGATAGGCTTGCGCTTTTTAGGGAAAAATGGATAGCCTTCGCAGAATTGACAAGAAACACCCATCAAGCCGAAGTTTGCAACACTTTGAATAAAATTATGAAAGATGCAAAAGCAGGATTGGAAATTAAAATAAAAGAGAACCTAAATATTGGCAAATCTCCCATAACGCAAGACTTTTCTAATCAAGCGGAAAGAGAATACGACGAAGAAAAAACGCGCGTTGCCGACGCTAAAAAAGAAACTTCGGGCATGACGCCCGAAGAGGAAAGTTTAAAACTTGTAAGTCTTTGCAAAAAGCTTGGGATTTTGCAAGACTAATTATCTTTTTGCATTTTTCTCGGCAATTATCATAGAATTTTTTAATTCGTATAATTTTTTAGATAAATCCACCTTATAAATATGAGGAACAGTGATACGTTTATATTGCTCCCAAAACTCGCCCATACATTTTTTGTGATAAGCGGCAATTTCTTTTATTGTGGGGAGTTTGTAAACCAACTCGCCGTCACGAATAACTTCAACCAAAAGTTCATCTACGTGATAATCAACCACAGTCTTTGTTTTCCAAATATTGGTAGGATCAAAAATGGTATAAGGACTTCCGTCAGGCAAAGGCTCGTCTTGAATCATAATCAAATCGGCAATTGCTTTTCCCGTATCGTTTCCAATGAAACGAACGATTTTTTTAAGTCCTGGGTTGGTGATTTTTTCCATTGTATCACTGATTTTGATTTTAGGTTTTAACACGCCGTCTTCTTCCATTGCGGACAACTTGTAAACACCGCCCAAACTTGGATTATTATAACTAGTTATCAACTTAGTACCTATTCCATAGGTATCGATTTTTGCACCTTGAGCATTTAGAGCAACTAAAACGTTTTCATCAATATCCCCCGATGCGCAAATTTTAGTATAATCATACCCTGCTGCATCAAGCATTTCCCTTGCCTTACTTGTGAGATATGCAAGATCCCCCGAGTCGATACGAATACCTACGGGACGATGACCTTGAGCAACAAGTTCGTCAAAAACTTTTATGGCATTGGGGATACCGCTTTCTAAGGTATTATAGGTATCAACCAACAAAAGACAACTGTCGGGGAAAAGTTTAGCGTATTCTCTAAAAGCAGTGATTTCATCAGGGAAACTCATTACCCAACTGTGAGCGTGGGTGCCTGCCACGGGTACGCCAAACATTTGACCTGCCAAAACGTTGGACGTAGAAGCGCAACCCGCAATTATTGCAGCCCTTGCGCCGTAAATACCTGCATCGGGCCCCTGAGCGCGTCTTAACCCAAATTCCATTACCGAAGCGGTAGTGTTGTTGACGATTTTGCTTGCTTTCGTTGCGATAAGAGTTTGGTGGTTGATAATGGTGAGCAAAGCAGTTTCAACAAACTGAGCTTGGAATATAGGCGCTTTAACTACCACGATAGGTTCGTAAGGGAATACGATTGTTCCTTCTTTTACAGCGTACATTGAACCTGTAAATTTAAAGTTTGCAAGATTTTGCAAAAAACTTTCGTCAAACAAACCAAGACTTCTAAGATAGGATATTTCTTCTTCGCCAAATCTTATGTTTTGAATATAATCAATCGCTTGTTCTAAACCTGCGGCAACTGCATAACTCAATTCGTTTGTTCCACGGAAAAACAAATCAAATACAGCTTCACGATCCTTCATTCCGCTACGATCATAGCCGTACATCATAGTAAGTTCGTATAAGTCGGTCAACAAAGTTAGGTTTCTTTTGCAATCAAATTTACTCATATTATCACCTTTTAATTATCAGAGGATTTGTCCTCTTCCTCAGTATTATTTTCTACGTTTTCAATAGATTCAACTTCTTCTCGAAAAGAATCCTTCGCCTCCTTGCCCTCGGCGATTTCGTCTTGCTCACTCGAAATTTCCACTTCGGTCGTTGCAACTACGCTTTCTTCACCATCAACGGTTTCAGAAGCTGCGCCCACTTCTTCAGTTGCAGTTTCCTCTTCGGGTTTTAAATATTTGGGAATACCTACTTTGATTACTCCAAGCATGATAAGCAAAAATACTACGAAGCCACCTACTGCGGCTATGGCGCAACCAAGTACGCCGATTTTAACCCCGCCTACAGATACGGCATCCGTTCTAATAGATTCCATAATAGAACGAACAACGCAGTACCAAGTTAGGTACGCCATAAAAACAGCCAAATTCTTTTTGCACTTTCTACTTAAAACCATAAGGATTGCAAAACCAATAAGGTTGAGAATCATTTCATAAAAGAAAGTCGCCTGAAACCACTGGTCATATAAAACGTCAACGACACGTCCTGCCTCGTCAACTACAAAATGCTCGTCAATTTGAACGGCAAAGGGAAACCATTGCTGTTTTGGATTTGTGATAAGTTCGCCGTAAAGTTCTTGATTTACAAAGTTGCCCCATCTTCCTAACGCTTGTCCTAAAATCAAGCCGGGAGCAATCATATCCGCAACTTCGGCAAAATTTATCTTATTTCTCTTGCACGCAATGGCAACGCCCAACGCACCGCCGGGAATAGCACCCAAGATGCTTATACCACCGTCACGGGTGCTGATTATCACCCACAAATCCGACCAAGATTTTAGAGGGAAA